>JADYZK010000291.1 GCA_020853175.1 Bacteroidales bacterium | reverse complement strand
ATGGCTCAATAAATTAAGTAAATAATCACCAAAAACAGAATATTATGAACAATTCCCAAAAGAAAAGAAGTCCTTGGATTAACTGGACCCTTTTTGTAGTTACTATCGTTGCCGTATTCCTCTTAGGACTATTGGTATCAACCATTACAGAGCGTAGAGCAGAAGCATTGTTTGCCTACAAACCGAAAGTTAAAATAGCCGATTTTGAGCCCCGCAACGAAGTTTGGGGAAAGAATTATCCATGGCAATATGAATCGTATAGAAAAACACAAGAGACTGATTTTCACACTCCACATGGTGGCAATGCCATGCGCGATGTGCTTGATGCCAGTCCTGAATTGGTTGTGATGTGGGCCGGATATGGCTTCTCGAAGGATTACAGTCAAGGACGCGGCCATTCTTATGCTATTGATGATCTACACAACAGCCTACGTACTGGTGGCCCAACCGCTCCCGACGATGGCCCGATGCCCAGTACATGTTGGACTTGCAAAGGCCCTGACGTGCCACGTATGATGAATAAATTGGGAAGCCCTGCTGCATTTTATGCCGGCAAGTGGGCCTCAAAAGGCGAAGAAATTGTCAATTCTATTGGCTGCGCCGATTGCCACAACCCTGAAACAATGGATCTTACAATCACACGTCCTGCTCTCATTGAAGCTTTTGAAGCCATGGGAAAAGACATTAAAAAAGCCACACATCAAGAAATGCGTTCGTTGGTTTGTGCCCAATGCCATGTTGAATATTACTTCAACAATGCCAACAAAGAAGAAAGACCCAATTACCTCACATTTCCATGGGTGAATGGTTTTGAACCCGAAGCCATGTTGAAATATTATGATGATATTAACTTTAGCGATTGGACACACTCATTGAGCAAAACACCAATGTTAAAGGCGCAGCACCCTGATTATGAAGTTTATACTACCGGTATTCATGCCGAAAGAGGCGTTTCCTGCGCCGATTGTCACATGCCTTATGTGAGCGAGGGCGGATTAAAATATTCCAACCATCATGTCACTTCGCCTTTGAAATATGTTTCGCAAGCCTGCCAAACATGCCATCGCGAGAGCGAAACTACCTTGATGAAAAACGTTTACGACCGTCAAGATAAAATTGCCGAAATACGCCATACAGCCGAAAAACTGTTGGCCAAAGCACACATAGAAGCCAAGATGGCTTGGGACAATGGTGCCACGGAAGAAGAAATGAAAACTGTTTTGTATGAAATTCGCGCCGGGCAATGGTTCTGGGATTATGTAGCGGCTTCACATGGCGGCTCATTCCACTCGCCGGTTGAAAGTGCGAGAGTGATAGGAAAATCTATTGACCATGCACAAAATGCACGCATTCAATTGGCAAGAATTTTAGCCACCAAAGGCATCACTGCCGAAATTAACTATCCCGACATTTCGACTAAAGCCAAAGCCCAAGAATATATCGGCCTTCCAATGGAAAAACTTAGAGAAGAAAAGGATGTATTTTTGAAAAATATAGTTCCGGTTTGGAAGCAAAAAGCCGCCGAACGTGAGGCAAATTATGGAGTAGTTTTGAACGAATAAAATCCATTGAAAAATTGCATCAAGCCGCTGAACCTCAGTTCAGCGGCTTTTTTTGAATATTAATTTCCTCATTATTAAGGATTTGAAAAATTACACCTTAAAAAACACAATCTTTTGCATCCTAAATTTCATAGCGCAGATAAGTTCTCTTGACCAAAGTCCTAAAATGTATCTTTGCATCATCACTTTCAAAAACCGATCCCATGGTTCCAACACGTTTCGACTTTCATAAAAGAAACTACCTTTTCACTGATACCCCTTTCATCAGCTTGATGAAAAAACGCATTTACCACGTCTTATTGATTTCATCGGTTTATGATGCATTTATGCTCGAAGAAGATGGACGCATTGATGAACAAATTTTTAACGAATACGTATCACTGAACCTTCGCTATCCTCCGTCATTTATTCTCGTGAGTACAAAAAAAGAAGCCATGACTGTTTTGGCCGAAGAATCAATTGATCTGGTGGTGATTATGTTAAGCTCACGCGAAAAACAAACCTATGAGTTGGCCGAAACCATCAAACAAGAATACGAAGAAATTCCAATAGTAGTTTTGGCTCCACTGTCGCGGGAGCTGAGTTTAAAAATTGACAGAAAAGAGCTTAAATCGGTCAATTATGTTTTTAATTGGTTGGGCAATGCCGACATTTTACTGGCCATTATTAAACTGATTGAGGATAAGATGAATGCCGATCACGACATCGTTGAAATTGGCGTTCAATGTATCATTTTGGTAGAAGACTCAGTTCGTTTTTACAGCAGTTATCTTCCAAATATCTATAAAATTATTTTCAAGCAGTCGAAATCCTTTATGACAGAAGGGTTGAATGAACATCAGAAGACGCTAAGAATGAGGGGGCGGCCTAAAATTCTTTTGGCTACCAATTATGAAGAAGCGATTGAGCTGTATAAAAAATACAAGGGCAATTTGTTGGGCATCATATCCGACATCAGTTATGAACGCGAAGGCAAAATTGATGATGAAGCAGGATTAAGGTTGTGCCAGGTGGTGAAAAAAAACGATAAATACATGCCCCTTTTGCTGCAATCGTCCGACAATGCCAGTGAAGAAATGGCTAAAAAGATTAAGGTGGGTTTTATCAATAAAAATTCAAAATCTTTATCCATAGAGCTGCGCCGATTCATTCGCGAATATTTTGCCTTTGGTGATTTTGTGTTTAAAGACCCCACAACCGGCATGGAAGTGATGCGTGCCAACGACTTGAAGACCATGCAAGAACGCATTTTTCAGGTTCCCAACGAATCATTGCAATACCATATAGAACGGAATCATCTTTCTAAGTGGCTCAGGGCGAGAGCCTTATTTCCATTGGCCGATTTGTTTAAAATGTTTACGCCAAGTGATTTTTCGGATAGTGACGATACCAAACGTTTTGTTTTCGATGCCATTGCAACCTTTCGTTTGAACAAAGCGAGGGGTGTTATTGCTGAGTTTAACCGCGAAAGTT
>JADYZK010000290.1 GCA_020853175.1 Bacteroidales bacterium | reverse complement strand
TCAGTATCCAAAGGGCAATATAGGGTAAAAGTGTGTTCAGAATTTGCCAGATGCTGTTTCCGATGGATGGGGTTTTATATGCAGCGATAAGCTTTATTAGCAG
This sequence comes from Bacteroidales bacterium, assembly GCA_020853175.1. Classification (GTDB taxonomy): domain Bacteria; phylum Bacteroidota; class Bacteroidia; order Bacteroidales; family F082; genus JALNZU01. Next base: position 2,806 of record JADYZK010000290.1, on the reverse strand, counting down.
TTTGTTAGAAGTAGGAGTTAAAGGCGCAGTAGTCATTAATTTTTTTTTTGCAAAGATACACCAACAACAAAGCAATGATAAGTCGGCAGGTAAATAATGTTGATAAACGAGGAGATGGCCGGTAAAAACGAAGAGTAGAAATGAATAAAAAATTCATTTATATTATTAACAATGAACGTCTTATGCTCTATTGAGATTATTTTCGGAACAAGCAAAAATCACTACATTAAGGTATTTGTCCGAAAATCAATAGCATTATTTTTGTATAAAATCTAAAGACATAAGCCATGAGCGAACTTATTAACAATTCCATAAACCGAAAGAAAAAACTTAAAGAACTGATCCTAAAGCTTCACGAAGGCCATTCGCAGGAAGAGGTAAGACAAGAACTACTTGAAAGTCTGAGCCAAATACCTTATGGCGAGGTTGTTGAAGTGGAGCAGGAACTTATTAGTGAAGGACTTCCCGAAGAGGAAGTGTTAAAGCTTTGCGATGCCCATTCGGCCGTTTTGCAAGGAAACGTTGATTTATCGGCATCAAAGCAAATTCCTGATGGTCATCCCATTGATGTGATGCTTCACGAAAACAAAGCCTTGAAACAACTCGAACAAGACATCCACAAAGTGTTAGCAACCATCGCCGAGCAGCCTCAAAATCTTTCAAAAGAAAATGTGATGAAACTGCGCGGTTTGTTCAATCAACTTTTCGATGTTGATAAACATTACCAAAGGAAAGAATACCTTCTTTTTCCATTTTTAGAAAACCACGGCATCACCGGTCCACCTAAAGTGATGTGGGGCAAGCACGACGAAATACGCGAATTGATCAAAGGCTCCATCGAAATACTTAAAGCAGAAGATGTTACATCAGAAGAACTGCTCGCTGCTGCCGAAATTGTTTTGCTTCCTGCCATTAAAGGCGTGGTAGAAATGACCATAAAAGAAGAGGAAATACTTTTTCCGATGACCTTGGATATGCTCACCGATGCCGAATGGTATGAAATTGAAAAACAATCCCTCGAAATAGGCTATTGCTTGTATGACCCGCCAAAGGCATGGAAACCGGCATGGGCTGAGCAAGACACTCTGACGGAAATGAACAAAACGGCAGGCAACATACAACTGCCATCGGGTAGCTTTAAAGTAGAAGAACTGCTGGCCATTTTAAACCATCTGCCGCTCGACATGACTTTTGTTGACAAAGACGACAAGGTGAAATATTTCTCCCAAGGGTCGGAAAGAATATTCCAACGCAACCGTGCCATCCTCAACCGCGATGTGCGTTTATGCCATCCTCCTTCGAGCGCACATATTGTGGACAAAATTATTGACGATTTTAGAACCGGAAAAGCGTCTCGAGCTCCATTTTGGATCAATATGGGAGGCAAAATGATTCATATTGAATACTTTGCGCTTCGAAGCGAATCAGGTGAATACTTAGGTACATTGGAAGTGTCGCACAATGTGCAAGGCTATCGTGAGCTTGAAGGTGAACAACGTATCTTATCCTATACCACATAAACCATGGAAAAAAACCCTTTGATCATCAGTCCAAAAACCAAAGTCCTGCAACTGATTGAAACTTATCCTGAGCTTGAAGAAGTGTTGATAGGATATGTGCCGGCGTTTAAAAAGCTCCAAAATCCTTTACTGCGTAAAACCGTGGCCAAAATCGCCACATTACAACAAGCGGCTACAATTGGACAAGTAAAAGTTGAGGACCTCATCAATGTGCTGCGCGCTAAGGTGGGTCAAAACCTTTACAGCCACGGCGAAGAAGCACCCTATGTAACACACCAACCCAAGTGGTTTAACCTAAACAGAGTAACCAAAAGCTTCGACATCAGGGAGATGCTAAACGCGGGTGAGCAGCCTGTGAACCAAGTTATCTCTGACTTGAATCGGCTTGAAGGCAACGTCATTTATGAAGTCATTTCTCCTTTTATACCGGCTCCTCTGATTGATAAGGCCACAAGCCTCAACATCCATCACTGGATCAAAGAATGTAGCGCTCAAGAATTTAGAGTTTATTTTACGCGGAACGAAGAGAAAAGGTAAAAGGCAAAAGATAAAAGGTAAAAGGCAAAAGATAAAAGGCAAAAGATAAAAGATAAAAGATAAAAGATAAAAGGCAAAAGTTACTTTAAATTCATGGTTTAGACGAAATCCGGCAATAAACCGGCGGAGAATATCGGGTTACAATCCGCCTTTGTGTCTAAAAGTTAACGAAATCTTAAATAACAAAAATAATTCGGACAAATATGTCTTTTAATGTTTATCTTTTATATTTTTGTCCAAAATAAACTCAAAAAAATATTTTATGCGTTTCAATGAAAGGATTCTAACAAAAGCGATTATACTCAGCTTCGGCTTGGCACTAATAATGGCTTCCTGCACACAGAGCGGTTCTGATGTCAAACACCCTATTGGTCGTGACTATAACGTTCAAGAAGTTAAAGGTGAAGAATTAGCCGTTTTAGGAATTCCGCCTCATGTTCCACCACCGATTACCCGCGACTACCCCACGAAGGTGCGTGTGGAGTTAGAAATCATTGAACAAGAAATGGAATTGGCCGATGGTGTAAACTACGTATTTTGGACCTTTGGCGGCACCGTTCCCGGGTCGTTCATCCGCATCCGCGAAGGCGATTATGTTGAATTTCACTTAAAAAATCACCCGGACAACAAACTTCCACACAACATTGACCTTCATGCTGTTACAGGACAAGGTGGAGGTGCTGAGGCCACATTTGTTGCACCGGGTTACGAAGCTACTTTCCATTTTACGGCACTTAATCCGGGTCTTT
>JADYZK010000289.1 GCA_020853175.1 Bacteroidales bacterium | reverse complement strand
ATTGCCAACCGCTGGCTGTCAACCGATACGCTGATCAATCAGGCCTATGCCAAAAAAAGAACAGAAACGTTCGGATACCGCATCAATTTGGAGCCCGTGCCCGGTATGCGCATTGACATCAACGGCGATAGAACCACAGCCCTGAATTTTTCGGAATATTTCCGCGCCGACTCCAATGGGGTGTTCAGTTCCTTCTCGCCAGTGGAAGCCGGTAACTTTAGCACTTCTTTCGGCTTGTGGAACACGGCTTTTGTGAAAACTGGCAAAGACGAACAATCGGAACTCTTTGACCAAGTATTAGAAAATAGGCGCACTGTGGCCGATAGGTTGGCCTATGAAAACGAACAGTGGGTGGCCAACGGCGAACGCTATGTTTACGACTCCATCGGAAACGACTTTTTCCCCTATGGCTATGGCGCAATTTCTCAAGAGGTGGTATTGTATTCTTTTGTGGCGGCATACAGAGGTTCCGATGCTCAAACCATTTCGCTCAATCCTTTTCCACGCATTCCCATTCCCAACTGGACGCTTACCTACAACGGATTGACCAACATTCCGGCAGTGCAAAAGCTCTTCAAATCGGTCAATATTACCCATGCCTATCGCTCCACTTATTCCATCAACTCGTGGCGAACCAACGTGGATTATGACCCGCTCAACACTACCAAAACCTACAAGAACAGCAATATTTATATCGGCAAGTTCGACTTGGGTCAGATTGTGTTGACCGAGCAGTTTTCGCCGTTATTTGGCATTGATTTAGGGCTGCACAACAGCATGACCGCTAGGGTGGAATTCAAAAAACAACGCAACCTCACTATGAGTTTCATCAACAACCAATTGACGGAAGTGAATGGGCGTGAGCTGATTATTGGTGCAGGATATCGCATCAAAAACCTGGCTTTGATCATTTCTTCTATCACTGGAGGAGCCGGAACACGTACCTCCAACGACTTGGTGCTGAAAGTGGATATTGGCTTTAGAACCGACATTACCACGCTGCGACGATTGGACGAACGCAACAGCCAAATTTCGGCTGGGCAATACAAAACAAACCTTTATGTGACTGCCGATTATATGCTCAGCAACAGGTTTAATTTGCAGGTTTTCTTTAAGCGCGATATGTCCGATCCTTTCGTGTCGTCGCAGTTCAGAAACTCAAATACCTTCGCCGGTGTTACCATGCGGTTTAATCTGGCACAGTAACGCAAGCCGATTGAGCTTTGCATGCCTTTGATTGTTCATGCTTGGACTCACCTTAAGAATGATGCTTGGATATGGATGACGATTCTCATTTCTTTCCAGATTGTTGTTTTACTTTTACCGGATGAAAATTTTAGTCATTGAAGATGAACATGAACTGTGTCAGGCGTAAAAACCTCGCTCGAATGGGAACAATATGTCGTTGAAACGGCTTCAGACTATCATTCTGCACACGAAAAGGTGTTCATGTATGCCTATGATTGCATTTTGCTCGACATCATGCTTCCAGGTGGTAGTGGACTTCAAATTTTACGTGAGCTGAATACGGCCGGAAAAACCGAAAACGTCATCATTATTTCGGCCAAAGATGCCATTGACGATAAGGTAGAAGCTTTGAATTTGGGTGCCGATGACTATTTGGCTAAACCTTTTCACCTTTCTGAACTCAATGCACGCGTAAAAGCAGTGCTGCGCCGCAACAAACTCGATGGAAAAAACACCCTCGACATCACGAACCTAAGCCTTGATGTGGTCAACCGCATGGTGCTGGTTCAGTCTGAGGAGTTAGCTCTCAACCGAAAAGAATTTGACATCCTGAAATATTTTATGATGAACAAAAGCCGTTTGATCACCCGAAATGCCCTGGCAGAATACGTTTGGGGCGACCACATTGATCAGGCGGATAACTTTGATTTTATCTATTATCAGATCAAAAACCTGCGTAAAAAACTCCAATCCACACCCGCCCAAATCGAAATTCAAGCTATCTATGGCATTGGATACAAACTTGTTGAGCTATGAAACTTGTAAACCAATCCGTTAAAGTGCTTGCTGTTTCTATCTTTCTTATCGTGAGCATCTGGGCGGTGGTTTTTTATTATGGCATGATGGATGAAATTTACGACAGCATTGACGATGGCCTCGATAATTACAAAATGCTCATCATCAAAAAAGCTGAGAATGACAGTACCGTTTTGCTGAAATCGTCTTTTGGCGAAAGCAATTACGCCATTCAGGAAATGAATGCGCAGCAAGCAATCACCATAAAAACCACCTATATTGATACCTTGCTTTTTATGGATTTTGAGCAAGATCTCGAGCCGGTGCGGATGGTGAAAACAGCTTTCGCCCTCAACGGGAAATATTACAAACTTCAAGTGATTTCGAGTATGGTGGAGGAAGACGACCTGATGGAAAGTCTGTTTTTGTCCACCTTGTGGTTGTATGTGTTGCTGCTCATCAGCATCATCGCCATCAACAACATCGTTTTGCATAGGTTGTGGAAACCGTTTTATAAAATCCTGCATCAGGTGAAAGATTT
>JADYZK010000288.1 GCA_020853175.1 Bacteroidales bacterium | reverse complement strand
TGCCGCCCCACACATTCTCAATTTGATTGCCAAACATCCATAAGGCGAACATATTGAACAAGATATGCGTAAAGCCACCGTGCATAAACATGTAAGTTACAAACTGATAGGGTTTAAAATCGGAAGCAGCCACATAATGCAAGCCGAGGATTTTTGCCAAATCAATGTTAAAACTGTTCCCAACGGCGAGAGTAGCCAAAAAAAACAAGCCATTGATGATCAAAAGATTTTTAACCACCGGTGGCAAGACTTGAAATTTTGAGGGTTGATAATAAGACATAAATGTAAAATTCTTATTTAAAGAGGGTTGCTATTTCGTTCATATTTAACACTTTAAAAATCTTTCTTCCATCAGGTGCCGTATCAGCAACCTGGCAGGCAAACAAATGGTCAATCAAGGCATTGATCTCATTTTCGGACAGTTTTTTTCCGTAAGGTATCGCCATTTGTATGGCCATTGTTTTGGCTAAAATATATTTTTTTTCTGCTTGAGGGTCTTGGTAGTGTTTTTTGTAGGCTTCCAACAACTGCTCTATCAGCGAGGCAGCATCACGTTCTCCCGAGCCTTCAGGAACGCCGTTCATCACAAAGCTTCTGTTGCCAACGGCTTGAATGCTGAATCCCAGGAAACGTATTTCAGGCAGCACCTCCACCAGCAGGTCGGCATCGGGGGCACTCAACTGCACGGTTTGCGGAAACAGCTCCTGTTGCGAGGGTGTTTTTCGTTCGTTGAGCAACCTAAGGTATTTCTCGAATAGAATTCTGAAATGTGCCAAATGCTGATCTACAATTAATATACCCGATTTTACGGTTGCACAAACGTACTTCCCTTGAATTTGGAGGTACTTATTGCTTTGCAGAGGAATTGGTTCAAGCTGTTGTTCCGGTTGTGTTTTAGCGCTTTCGGTTGAGGCAGTACTTGGCTGTTTTGTGTCGCCATAAAACAACCTCCAATTGTCATCGGGCACGGTCTTGTGCGGCGCAGAAAAGCTTGAGTTTTCACGAGGTTGAGGGTTGCTAAACGGATTGTATTCAGTGTTGAAAGGCACCGAAGGCGGTGTCACCGCTCGTCCCAATCGGCTGATGTCGCCAAAATCAATGCCATGATCTGAAGAAGAATCAAAGTCGAAGCGAGGGCTTAAATCATGTTGTCCCAGCGATTTTTTTACCGCTGCATGAATCATGGCATAAACCAATTTGGTATCCTGAAAATTAACTTCTGTTTTGGTCGGATGGATGTTGATATCAATTTCAGCCGCATCAATGGTAATATGCAAAAAATAGGTAGGATAACTGCCTTTTGGCAGCAGTTCCATGAACGCATTTTCCACCGCATGGTGCAGATAAGGATGCTTTATAAAACGTTTGTTGACAAAGAAAAACTGCTCACCTCTGGTCTTGCGGGCAAATTGTGCCTTGCCGATAAACCCATCAACACTGAGGGATGTGGCAATGCTTGAAACGGGTAATAGTCTTTCGTTGAAACTGTTGCCAAAAAGTGCAACAATTCTTTGCTTAAGGCTGCCGGCAAAAAGGTGAAAAAGCTCCTTGTCGTTGTGCACCAAGGTGAAGGCTGTTTCAGGATGGATAAGACTCACCCTCTGAAACTCATCGAGCACATGCCTCAGTTCGGCCTGAGTGGCTTTAAGAAAATTGCGCCTTGCCGGCACATTGAAAAAAAGGTTTTTTATTGCGATGGAAGTCCCCGGTTGGCCCACGCACACCTGCTGGTTGGTTACCAAAGAACCTTCAACGTTGAGTTGGGTTCCGTATTCTACATCATGCTGGCGCGTTTTCATTTCCACTTGAGCAATAGCAGCGATGCTGGCCAAAGCTTCGCCGCGGAATCCCATTGTGCGGATAGAAAAAAGATCGTCTGCCTTGCTGATTTTGGAGGTGGCATGGCGTTCAAAGCTCATGCGGGCATCGGTTTCCGACATGCCACAGCCGTTGTCAATCACTTGAATAAGTGTTTTTCCTGCCTCTATTAAAACAAGTTCAATTTGGTCGGCACCGGCATCAATGGCATTTTCGAGCAGCTCTTTCACAGCTGAGGCAGGTCGCTGAACCACTTCACCCGCAGCAATTTGGTTGGCAACAGCATCCGGCAGTAGTTTAATAATATCACTCATGCAGCAAAATCAAATGGGGTTAGTTGCCCACACCAAAGGCGCGCAAAAAGTTGTCAATCATGTCGGTGAAAAAGATGAAATACAATCCGGTAAGGATGATGACTCCATAAACAATCAATGACATGCGACGGTAAGGGTTTGAAAATTCTTCGTTGTTGTTTTTGCGCCACTTGGAGTTCATTTTTAGGCGTAGCTTTTCTTGTTCGCTCAAGCGTGTTTCAAGACCTAAAGCGGCTTTTTTGCGTTCCAAAGCCTCTTTGTCGGGATCGTAAAAGCGTGGGATATAGTTGAATTTTTTCGGTTTCGCCGTTCTAAACATGACAAATTTCATGGGAATAAGCTCCTTTAATTCTTGTTTTGAGACTTTATGAATGGACAAAAATACCGTTTTTTTTCATCTTCACCGGAAGCTACGGCGGCTTTTTGTACTTTTGAAGCCTTTATAGTTGAAAAGCTAAAATACACATGCACTCCCTCGAATCCCTTGAAAAGTTAATCGTTGTTGGCGACCGTGTTTTGATCAAGCCCAAATCCAATCCCGATAAAACACACAGTGGTTTATTTCTCCCGCCGGGATACACCGAGCGTGAAAATACACAAAGCGGTTATGTGGTTAAGGTGGGGCCCGGCTATCCCATTCCGATGCCTCCTGAGGACGGAGACGAGCCTTGGAAACAACAAAAAGAGAAAACCCGTTACCTTTCTTTACAAGCGTTGGTGGGCGATCTGGCCATTTTTCTTCAAAAAGGAGCCATTGAAATTTTCTACAACAATGAAAAGTATTTCATTGTCAACCAAAACGCGATTTTGTTGCTCGAACGCGATGATTTGAACCCTTATGATGAATAAAACAGGCCTTTCATCTGTTCGAGATGCATATTTACAAACAGGAAAGCGGTATTTTACAGCGGTATCTGTCATTCTTTTGATGCTCTTGTTCGTGTCATGTCAAGAAAAAAAAGAAAAGCAAAAGGCAGAATCAAAGTTTGAAAACAACGAAGTAAATTTTGCTAAAGGGTTTAAGATGAATAGTTATGGTTCGTTAACGCAACTCACTATTTTCAATCCGTGGATAAAAGACAAAATCCTTCAAGACATTTATTTTTATCCTGACAGCCTGCTGTTGCCCGATTCATTGGCAACAAGAAATGTTGTCAGAACCCCCGTTCAGCGGCTTTTGGCACTGTCAGCTACGCAGTGGGGGCCGTTGCTTCAAATGGGGGAGGGCCACCGCATCAAAGGCGTTTCGGAGGCTAAATATGTGAGCAATGCCGAAATGAAAACTTTGGTCGCAGAGCGAAAAGTAGTCGAAGTTGCCGCTGATGGTCGTTTTGAAGTGGAGCTGATGTTGTTGATCAACCCCGATTTAGTGATGTATTCTCCTGATCCAACGGGCGTTCCCACATCGCTCAAAAGCACGTCGTTGCCTTTGCTCGCATGGCCCGATTATTTTGAAACCGACCCTTTGGGGCGTGCCGAATGGATTAAAATTCTTGGTGTTTTGGTGCAGCGTGAAGCTACGACAGAACGTATTTATAATCAGATAGTAACTGAATATCAGTATTTGCAATCGCTTGTAAAAACCACTGTTGAACGACCAACTGTTTTTGCCGACAAGGCCTTTGCCGGACAATGGTACCTTCCCGGAGGTAAAAGTTATATGGCGCGTTTGTTTGAGGATGCTGGAGCAACCTATCTTTTTACTGATAACAACTCCGAAGCCAGTTTTCCATTGGACATTGAAACCATTTTTGCCCGTGCTTCACACGCTGATTTTTGGCGTGTAGCCCAAGCGGCGCAAGGGACTTATAGCTACTCCGATTTGCAATCTGAAAATGAACTTTATGCATCCTTTCATGCCTTTAAAAATAAAAAAGTGATTTATTGTAACACCTACAAAACAGCTTATTTTGAAAAAGGACCTTTGGAGCCGCATCATATTTTGGCCGATTTTATCGCTGTTTTTCATCCTGAGTTGTTGCCCAACCACAAGCCCTACTTCCACCAAATGTTGCAGCCATGACCAGCGAAGGCAAGATGCTGAAACAGTTGATTTCGTTACTTATTATCACGATTTTTTTGGTGGTTTTATTTGTGATGAATTTATTTTTTGGCTCTGTAACGTTGCACCTTGGCGATGTGTGGGAAGTTTTAACAAAACAGGCCTCAGCGTCCGACCCTGTTAAATGGGCCATCATCATGCAATTTCGAATGCCTCAAGCCCTTACAGCCATGTTGGCCGGTTCGGGTTTGGCGGTAGCCGGACTACTTTTGCAAACCCTTTTTCGCAATCCCTTGGCCGATCCTTCCATACTCGGCATCAGCTCAGGTGCCAGTCTTGGAGTAGCTCTTTTGGTTTTGGGCTTCGGTGCTGCTTCGGGATATGCCGCCGATTTTTCAGGATGGTTAGGCCACATCGGAATTGTGATGGCCTCTTTCAGTGGGGCCATGCTCATCTTGCTTTTGATTACTTTTTTGGGTCGGTACTTGTCCAATACCGTCAGTTTGCTGATTGCTGGAATCATGATTGCCTACATGGCCGGAGCTTTGGTGGGCATTGCAAAATATTTTAGTCAAAAAGAAGACCTTCAGGCTTTTGTACTTTGGGGTATGGGAAGCTTTTCAAATGTTGGA
>JADYZK010000287.1 GCA_020853175.1 Bacteroidales bacterium | reverse complement strand
GCTTGATAGGCATTAAGGCGACCTGAACCCAATTTTCCTAAAAAAGTGGGGTTGTTGGCATAATGGTTTTCGGTAGTGCCCACAAGAATGTTCCACACATCGGTGTTTGTTAACTGCCCGTAGGCCAGCGAAATCATTAAGGCGGCCACTCCGGAGGTGTGTGGACAAGCCATTGAAGTGCCTTGGTAATAAGCATAGCCTCCGCCGGTTACAGTGCTAAGCACTCCTTTTGCAGCAACGCTGTTTGTTTCGCCACCAGGTGCAGATAGATCAACCCAAGTGTCGAAATTTGAATACCAAGCTTTTTCATCTTTGTTGTTGGTTGCAGCTACCGAAAGGCATGAGGAATAGCATCCCGGATACCACAAGCCGCTGGCGTTTCCGTTTCCGGCGGCAAAAATGGTGATGCCACCTGTTAAGGCTGTGCCGCCTCCATTGGTTTTGAAATAATCAATGGCATCAAGCACTGCCTGATCGTAAACGCCAACACTGGTATAGCCCCAGCTGTTTTGCGATATGGAGGCGCCGTTGTCAGCAGCATAAATAGGAGCAAGATGAAATCCATCATTTATATCGTTGGTGCTGAAAACTTGGCAGCTCATCAATCTGACGCCATCGCCTAGTCCTGTTCCTCCGGCTACGCCTGCCACACCAATTCCGTTGTTACTTACTGCCGCAACAGTTCCCGACACATGGGTTCCATGATCAATAGGAATAAGGGTTGCTGAATTGTTTGCGAAATTGTAGCCAATGCCCGACCATATATTGCCTGCCAAGTCGGGATGATCAATTTGTATTCCTCCGTCAACAATGGCAACGATCACGCTGCTGTTTCCTTTTTCAATTTCCCATGCTTCGGGAAGATCAATGTCTTTGTCAATGGTTCCGCCTTGTTGGCCGGTGTTGTGGTAATGCCATTGATCAATATAACGAGGGTCAATGGGCGTCCAATTGGGACTTTTGTCGGTAGTATTTTTTACATCTTGTTGAACGGCTTGATACGCTTGCTCGGAAACCGGCGCTACCAAGCGTTTCTTGTAGATAGGGTCGGCAGATTCAATTTCTGATAAATTTCTGTAATTGGATACGATGGTTTTTATATCATCTCGATTTTTATCTAACACAAGTTCAAACCACAGGTGAAACCCCCATGCTTTGTGCTTTTCGGTGAAGGTGTTGCCCAGTGCAGGTGAATAAAAATATTGTTTAGCTGCTTTAACTTTATAGTTCTTGTTCAAGGCATCCAAGGCAGGAAGGCCAAATTTCACTTCGCCATCAATGGCTTGAACTAAATGTTGGTTTTCAATTTGTTTTGCTTGCTCAGGCTTGAATTTTATCAAGATGCGATCGTGTTCGAAGGAGGTTTCGGCTACTGCATTGAGATCAATGGCGGTGCGTTCGCCTTTTTTTACTTCATAAACTGTTTGTGCTGAAGCCATTATGCCTGCAAAAAGGAGGAAACTGATGAAAATGGTTGTAAAAATAACTTTCATAATTGTTTTTTTTTGGTAGGTTATCAACAGGCCATAAAAGCGCTGTTTTTAAAAAATTTCGCTTACAAATATAGCAAAGTAAGTTTTGGATGTAAAGTAGTTTTTTAAATATACCCTTTCACCTTATAGTAGGCGAGGGCAGTCATTTCTCTGAGCACTTTAATTTCATATTGCAGATAACTCCACATATTGTATCGTAAACTGAGGTTTTGTCCGGGTTTTTGCAGGCTTTGCTTTTCCGATGGGTCTTCCACCAAAAGGTTTTCATCAAAAAAACCTTCAAAGGCAGGTTGGCCATTGAGGTTGGTAAATCCGGTTTTTCTAAAGGTGAGAATGCTGCGGCGAATATGCTCAGGTGAACTTACAAGCAGAAGGCGGGCCTGAGGTTGGTCAACGATTTTAAAAATGTGTCGCGATTGCGTGTAGGTATTGCTGCCTTGTGTTTCCGAAATGATGCGGCTACTGTCAATGCCTGAGTGGATCATTTGGTGTAGCATTCGCTGGTGGTCGCTGTTCTCGAAATCGAGGCTGTCTGAAGGTAAAGCAACAATAATTTTACTTGAAGGATATTTTCTTGCCATTTCGGCTGTATAATAAATCCGAAGCAAGGTTTCGTTGCCCGGAACACTTCCTGCCCCCAGAAGCACAATGTAGTCGGGTGTTTGTTTTTGTGGTTTTATCAAACTGGTTCCTAACCAATGGTAGGCGAAATAGGGGTAATCGGTAAAGCTCAAAATGAGCATAAAAATAAAGATGCAGCCTGCAACAAAAATGATTTTTCGCACGACTTTATTCATACAAAGTACAATTTTTAGAACCTTATTTTTATAAGACCCCAACCATGCTTTCACTTTTTGTTGCGCTGCATCTTTCATCATCCCCAAAGGGAATTATTTGGTGTTCAACTCAATGAAACTGTTCATTTTCATGGGTATTTTCATACCAGCTTGTTCCATTTCCATTTCAAGTTCTTGGTTTACCGCAGCTTTTGTTACCCATCCGTTGCGCGTGTCCACTTCGGTTTTGCCGGTGATGGTGCCATTGATCAAGGCTTTTTCTCCCATCATTTCAGTGCCTTTAATGGTTCCGCTGAAACTGATCATGGCGGAGTTGCCTTTTACATCATCTAAGGTGTAAGTTGATTCGATCACGAAATCACTTTTAGGATCGGGTTTTAAACTGGTGGACCAAGTGCTTCCGACAGAAATTTTTTCGGTAGGATAAACAACCATCATACCTGATTCAAAACCTGCAAGATTGGTTTGGTTGTTGATTCCTTCGTCTTTGTTTAAACTGATAGGATTTCCGTTTTCGTCAATCACAATGATGATGGGGTTGTTGATCATGCCGCCCAATGATTGCCCAATTTGTTTGCTGATGGGATTAAGAGTGTCGGGATTTTGAGAATCCCAAATCACTTCCATACCCATTGCATTTTGCTTGAAATAGATGTTCTCATACGTCAATTCCAAGGTTTGTTTATTGGCTTCATCAACATCGCTTACCAAGACATTTTGTTGCATGTTCAGGTTTTGTTTGAGTACCATGGATTGGCCTGACATGCTCATATTGATGGTTTGGTTGTTCTTGATTTCGAGCACATATTTCTGCCCTTTTTTAAGTTGGTAGTTCAACTGAATTTGTTTTTGGGCTTGAAGCCATTGTCCGGAAACGAGCATTAAAGCCATAGAAAGGAGAAAGATTTTTGTTTTCATGTAATTCAGATTTTTATTGGATTAAAAAGGTACTTCGTTGTCATTTTCTAAGGATTCGTCATTCATTTTGGAGCCAACAATGCGGGTTTGCACATCGAAACCTTGGTTGGGCATCAGATCGTTGGTTTTGTTTTCAAAATTCTCGAAGTCATCGAAACGTGCAAATTGACCCACGAATTTAAGATTCACATCACCCAACTTACCATTGCGATGCTTGGCAATATTGATAACGGCAAGTCCCTGTGTGTTTTGCTTGCCTTCGTCTTCTGTAAGTCCATAATATTCAGGTCTATATATAAAAATAACCATATCTGCATCTTGCTCAATGGCTCCCGATTCGCGCAAGTCGGAGAGGATAGGTTTTTTCGATCCAGGACGCGATTCAACGGAGCGGCTCAACTGAGAAAGGGCCAAAACGGGCACTTCCAATTCTTTAGCTAAACTTTTGAGCGATCGCGAAATACTGCTGATTTCCTGCTCTCGGTTGCCCCTGTTTTCGCCTCCGGTGGTCATCAGCTGGAGGTAGTCCACGTAAACCATTTGGATGTCAAATTGTTGCTTTAGCCTTCTGCACTTGGCCCTCAGCTCAAAAATAGACAACTGCGGGGTGTCGTCAATATACATCTTGGCATTCACCAAAGGAGTGATTTTGGTGGTCAATTGCAGCCATTCGTGTTGGGCCAAATCGCCTTTACGAAGCTTATCGGCTGGCAGGTAGCTTTCGCTTGAAATCAAACGCGTAACCAACTGCACTGATGACATTTCCAAAGAAAAAAATGCTACCGGTTTGTTAAAAGTTACTGCTGCATTGCGGGCTAAGTTGAGGGCGAGGGCCGTTTTCCCCATGCTGGGACGTGCCGCCAAAATGATGAGATCTGATTTTTGCCAACCTTGTGTAATGGCGTCTAATGCAGTGTAACCCGAAGGAACTCCGCGCATCTCGCCCTCTGAATTTTTGGCGTTTTCGATGTCGGCTATGGCCGCATGAACCAAATCGGGCATGGTGCTAAAACTGCGTCTTAGATTGGTTTCGCTCACCG
>JADYZK010000286.1 GCA_020853175.1 Bacteroidales bacterium | reverse complement strand
TTTAAGTTGGTTAGAGCAGATCAACGCCACCTACCAAAACACGCCGATGTTTTATCAGTTGCAGCCCGAAGGCGACTACAACATCATCCGTTTCTTTTGCGGAATAGCCATGCTTTTGTCGCCTTTCTTTTTGCTGGGTCATGGTTTGGCGTTTGTTACTGCTTATCCTGCCGACGGATTTTCCTATCCTTACCAACTGGCGATGATGCTGGCAGCATTCGTGTATGTGGCTGTTGGATTGATCTTTACACGAAAAATACTGCTTCGATTTTTCAGCGATAAGGTAACTGCACTTACCCTCATTGCTTTATATCTTGGAACCAATCTTTTTTTCTGGACGACCTTTGATGCAGGAGCACCACACACCATTCTTTTTACGCTATACGCATTGCTGATTTGGTTCACCATTCGTTGGCACGAAAACCCAAAAAAACGATTCGCCATCGCCATTGGCGTCAGCCTCGGAATGTTGATCGTTTCTCGTCCCGGCGAAATTGTGGCTGTTTTTATTCCGCTTTTCTGGAATGTTTTTTCTTGGGAAGATGTAAAGAAAAAGCTGTCGTTGGTAGTTAAAAACTATCCACATGTGTTGCTGCTTATCTTGTTTACAGTGATAGCCGGACTGCCGCAAATAGCTTACTATAAACACTTTACAGGTCAGTTGTATTTTTCAACATATACTGATCCGCAATCGGGCCTCGATTTTTATGCTCCAAAATTTTTGTGGGTACTTTTCAGCTACCGCAAAGGTTGGTTGGTGTATGCCCCGTTGATGGCGTTTGCCATTGCAGGCTTTTTGCCTATGCTCACACAAAGGAACAAGGCCACATTGCCGTTGATGCTGCATTTTTTAATCAATCTGCTGTTCATTGCCTCTTTCACAAGTCTGATCAGCTTTGGCTGGAGGGCATTTATACAATCTTATGCTTTGATGGTTATTCCACTGGGATTTGCTGTTCAGTATCTTGTTGAAAGGCACAGCAAAATTATCAAAGGCTTGGCGTTGCTGCTTTTGTCGGCGTTTATCGCGCTGAGTATATTGCAGGCATGGCAAATAATGCAAGGTATTATTGATGGCAGCAGGATGACGAAAGCCTATTACTGGAGCGTTTTTGGTGTAACAAAAAAAGAGGATACCAATGAAAAATTGCTGTTGATTGACCGCAATATGGACGATTACAACAATCATCAACTGCCCGAAGGCGTAAAATACACCTCAAGATTGTTGCAGAAAAATGATTTTGAAACACCCATGCCATATCATGAAAAGTTTATGGTTCCCGATCCATTGGACAGCAGCAACACGGTGTATCGGGTTGATCCTTCAATTGCTTATTCACCGGGAGTAAAAAAGGCCAATGGTGAAATTTCGCAAGCCAAACATTATTGGGCATCCATTAGCTTTAGATTTTTGGCCGAAAATCCGATTCCTGACGGCGATTTTAACCTTGTTGCCACCTACAATTACCAAGGGAGAAAAAAATCTATGCAGGGAAAAGTTTATAAATACCGCTACATTCCGATAAAAGTTGAAAAAACGGGCGAATGGCAGCAAGTGACCATCCATTATCTTGCTCCCGAAGCTACCACCCCCTTTGATCGGCTTGAAACTTACACTTATTACAAGGGTAAGGATCATATTTTTGTGGATGACTTTGAGGTAAATATCCTTGAACCCGTGGCAGATTAACGAAAACTATCCCTAAATTTGCCCGTTTAAATTCCACCATGAAAGAAGTCTTACTCAGCATCATTATTCCGGCTTATAACGAGGAAAGGGCCATTGCACAGGTGTTGGCAAAGGTTTTCAACAGCCTCGAGAGCAATGAAATTTCAGCAGAGATCATCGTTGTTGATGATGCTTCAACAGACAATACCATTGCCGAAGTGGAAAATTTTATTGCTCATGACAAGAGATTCCCACTACAAGTGATCACCTCCAATCCCAATAAGGGTAAAGGTTTTGCGATTCGCAAAGGAATAATGGCCGCCACCGGAAGTTATGTTTTGGTTCAGGATGCCGATCATGAATATGATCCAAGAGAATATCCGCGGCTGTTGAAACCTGTGGTTGAAGGCATGGCCGATGTAGTTTACGGATCGCGATTTATGGGCGGCGAGCCGCACCGGATTTTATTTTTTTGGCATTCCATCGGCAATAAATTTCTCACTTCTGTTTCCAACGCTTTCACCAACCTCAACCTGAGTGACATGGAATCGGGTTATAAATTGTTCAAACGAGAGATTATTCAGTCGCTTCATTTGAAAGAAAATCGTTTTGGCTTTGAGCCCGAAGTGACAGCTAAAATATCACGGGTCAAGGACATACGTATTTATGAAGTGGGTATTTCCTACTACGGTCGCACCTATGCCGAAGGAAAAAAAATCCATTGGCAAGATGGTGTGAGTGCAATATGGTGCATTTTGAAGTACAATCTTTTTGATAAAAAGACCTTTAAATCATAGCGAAAACGCTTGCTTTTGAGTGTATTTTACAGCTTAGGTTTCATCAGATCAATGATCACTTGATCTACAAATATTGGTTTTCCTCCGCTGTTCCAAATCGTTACACGAAATACATCTTCCGGTTTTCGTGCTTCGGGAGTCAGGTAGAGCAGTTCAATTTCGTTCCACTGATCCAGTTGCAAAGCTTGGTAAGTTGGTTTCACATTTTTGTAATAATATGCATAGCCCTTGTGCATCATTGTAGCTGTGAGGCTGAAAGGATTGTTTTCAGATTCGGCAGGAATATACACCCGCGCTTTGATGCGAATGAGTCCATACTCATCAATTTTCAAATCCTTAAAAGCAATATCAAATTTGGGCGAAAAGGGGGTTTTTGCGTCAAGAAGGGCTACTTTCCCAAGTGCACCTTCAATACCAAATAGACTTGCTTCTTGCCCTTCTGCATCAAAACGTTGAACGACCAACGACGAAACCGAGTGGTCGCGCTGAGCTAAAAGTTGTTGTGGAGGCAGGTTACGGTCTATCAAAAGCAAGCCAGATGCACCTTCGGGAATACGGCTTTTCAGAAAAACTTCGGTGTAATACGCTTTGGTCATCCGCGAAGTGTGAATAATCCCTTTGAGAAATTGCCAACTCTGAAAAAGATTGAACACCAACAATAGCAACAAAAGGGTAAACATTAAAAGCTTGGAGAGAAGTCCACGTTTGAAAAAACTTTGAATCAATGTTCCCAGCGGGAGGACCAAGAAAACGTAAATCGGGATGAGGCTCCGTTGGCTAAAACTGTCGGCATACCACCAACACGACCAACTCGCCACCACATAAAAAGCGATGATAAAAAATAAAAAGACACTCCAGAAAAGTTCTTTTTTGTTGCGGTAAAGCGTTACAAAGCCCAGCAAAGCTAAAGCCATCAAAGGCGTATATACCAACCAACCTTTGCGAAAACTAAACAAAACCTGAAGAATATAAGGCTGCAAAAACTCCATGCCTTCGCCGGCATTTCCTCCATAACTGTTGTATAGAAATTTTCCGGTTACAACCTTAAAGTAGATCAGTTGCATGCTTCCTATCAGTAACACAATCACGATGGCCAATGAAACATCTAAGGCTCTCCTTTTGACAAGCTGGAATTTTCGTTTCAAGCTGGGAACATCAAAAACTTGCCAAAACAAAGGCACGATAGCCACAAGAATTTCAGTTGGACGACTCAGAGCAGAAATACCAATCAGCACACCCAAAGCAACGGCAAACTTCAGCTTTGGCTCCTCGTGCCAACGAATGGTGAACCACAAAATGAGGGCAAACAAAGCAAAAAGATAGTTATGCGACATCAATCCTTGACCATGAAATACGGTCAAAACCATGTAATTGGTTCCAAAAACAATCAAAATTAAAAGCAAAGAAGTGAGGATGGGATCGAAAAATTTGCGCAA
>JADYZK010000285.1 GCA_020853175.1 Bacteroidales bacterium | reverse complement strand
CCGATTATTTGCGCCACTTCCATAAACCTATCGCTGGGTTTGCGTCGGGCCACAATTTCATACAAGAGGAAGGCCACGTGTCCGCCATCGAGTGCCGGAATGGGTAAGAGATTCAAAACGGCCAGCATGATGGAAAGAAAGGCCGTCAATCGCCAAAAACTTTCCCAATGAAACTCAGCCGGAAAAATACTTCCAATGGTGATGAAGCCTCCAACATTTTCGTAGGCCTTCACTTCGGGAGAAAACAACAGCTTAAGCTGCTTGAGGTAACCGCCAATGCCGTCAATTGTTTTTGTCATTCCGGCCGGAATGGCTTCAATAATATTGAAATCTTTTTGGTTGAGGGTAAAAAAAGCATCCAATTGCTGGCGCGGATAAACACCAATGAAACCGGCTTCTGGCACTGTCATTTCTAGGTAAACGGTGTCGCTTCCGCGAATGGCGCCAATGCTAACAGACTGATCTTTATATTGTTGAATAGATTGTCTGAAATCTTGAAAATACTTTGCTTCTACTCCGTTGATGCTTAAAAGGGTGTCGCCCACCAGCAATCCCGCATCGCGGGCCGGTGATGTCGCGGGGAAAGACTCCACCACGAAAGGGATACGTGGAGCAATGAAAAAAGGTGATTTGTGTTGAATCAATTGACCAATTGAACCGGCAGGCAAGTCAAGGGTCATATTTGTGCCTGCACGTTCAACTTCAATTGTTTTGGCTTCTTCAAGAATAAGGGTAAGTGGTATTTTGTTGAAATCTTCCACATAATGGCCATCAATAGACAGAATACGATCGCCGTTGCGAAGGCCGAACGATTGGGCCAGCGAATCGGCAGCAATGCCATATTTGTTGGTTTCGGAGGTGGGAAGGTATTTTTCGCCATACATGCTCAACATTCCGATATAAATGACAAAAGCCAGCACCACATTCATAATGACACCGCCCAGCATAATGATCAGACGTTGCCATGCCGGTTTCGAACGAAACTCCCAATCTTGGGCCGGTTGTTTCATAGCTTCTTTGTCGAGCGATTCATCTATCATGCCCGAAATTTTTACATAACCGCCAAGAGGCAGCCAACCCATTCCATATTCGGTGCCTTTGTAGGTGAACTTAAACAAGGAAAACCAAGGGTTAAAAAAGAGATAAAATTTCTCAACCCGTGTCTTGAAAATTTTTGCTGCTGCAAAATGTCCAAACTCATGAACGATCACTAAAATTGACAGACTTAGCAAAAGCTGGAGGATCTTAATAAGGATTTCCATTCCGGAGAATATAAGTTAAATAATTATGGATTAAGATGTTATAATAGTTTACAAGCAATTTTTGTGCTATTGCTTTAAAATCGTTTGCAAGATTACGAAAATATTTGGAGCTGCCTCAAAGTGAAATTGTCAAATAGTGTTAAGGAGATGCTGTTGGTCAAGCTAAAAAGAGATATAATCTTCGGGATTTACAGGAGCCGAGTTGAACCACAACTCAAAATGAAGGTGAGGCCCTGTAGAAAGCTCACCCGATTCGCCAATGATGGCAATGGGCTCGCCAGCCCGCACAAAATCACCTTCTCTTTTTAGCAAAACGCTGTTGTGCTTATACACAGAAACGAAACTTCCGGCATGTTGAATGCCAATCACATGGCCTTTGTCAACCGTCCAGTCGGCAAAAAGCACCGTTCCTTCGAGGGCTGCTTTGATGGCTTCGTTGCTTTTGGCCACCACATCAACACCATAATGCCGCTGCACCGGGTCAAATTTGTTGGTTACGGTACCTTTCACAGGTGTAAAAAAACTGGCCACCGTACTGGCGCTACGGCGGGCTTCAGGAATGGAAGTGGGGTCGGTTTGGATGGTGTATTTTTCAGAATTTTCAAATTCCGACCTTAATTCGCTTTCAATTTCGCTGTGCACCAATCGGATTGTGTCATAAGTGGAACCCGAACGGCTTTGCCTTTCATTCACTGCGTTGAGGCTGTCATTCGAGAAATCGTCACCTTCAACAATGCGTTTGATGTTGTCGAAATAAAGCTGTTTTTGACTAAAAACACCCTCTAAAGAATCGGCTGTGCGCTGCAACTGATAAACCCGTCGGTTGAGATTCACGTCAGTATAGCCCGGAATATATTCGCGCAACGAGGTAAAGGCAATGATGTAGCTGGTGATAATGATTAAAAAAACACTTAAACTCGTGAACAAAACAAATACATTCATCCGGCTCAATCGAAAACTGATCTTTTCTTCAAAGGTTTCGTCATGAAAAATAACTAATCTGTATTTATCACGAAGCTTGTGGTACCACTTCTCTTTTTTTTGTTTCATAAAGTATCCCGTTGATCAATCACACAGGCCATCGGCAAAAGTACAAAAACCGACAACATATTTCTGGTATGAAAAAACTTGCTGATGGAACGTTTTTGCTGTTCCAAATGATATACACCGATTGGGTTTTTCATTTTTTTAGCTTTTTATTCGGATATGCTTTTGCAGAAAACTTTCCTTTACATTTGTTAATTATTTAATGATCAGATGTTTAAGTGTCATTGTCATGAAAAATTCAGAAATGTTCCTTCTGAATGTTTTTAAATAGATTTTGTCCTCATACCTACATTCATAAAGGCCTTTTCAAGCAGATTGATTACTTTTGTGGGTTCGATAAGCCATAAAGCTTATGAAACGCAAAATATTTGCCCCGAAACAGAGTTAATGTTCAAAACGAAAGAGCGTGCAATTGCTGAATAAAAGATACTTCAGATTAGTGGCGGTGTTATTGATCCTCGTTGCCATGGGGGCGTGTTCCACTAAAAAGAACACCTGGACAAGGAGAACCTACCACAACCTCACCAGTCGGTACAACGTGTATTGGAATGGCAACGAGAGTTTAAAAACAGGTGTTAAAGACTTTCAAAAAACTGCCGTTGATGACTATTCCGAGGTCATTCGGTTGTTCAATTACGGAACCAAAACTGAAGCCGCAAAGCTGAATGGACCCATGGAACGTGCCTTGGAGAAAGGTGCGATTGGCGTGCAAAAGCATTCCATGGTGTTTGGCGGAAAAGAGCGGGTAAAATGGATTGACGACGCCTACCTGATGATGGGGAAGGCCCACTTTTATAAACAAGATTACATTAGCGCTCGGCGCACTTTCGACTTTGTGGCCCGACAGTTCAGCTACAATGAAGATATGGTTCCAAGGGCTGAAATGTGGCTCGCTGTTACCTATCAACAAATGCAGCAGTACGAAAAAGCAGCACCTCTTTTCGAAGCCCTTGAAAACAAAGCC
The DNA here is from genome assembly GCA_020853175.1 of Bacteroidales bacterium. Taxonomy (GTDB): domain Bacteria; phylum Bacteroidota; class Bacteroidia; order Bacteroidales; family F082; genus JALNZU01. The sequence continues at coordinate 494 of JADYZK010000285.1, read as the reverse complement.
AAAACGGGTCTAATGCCCAGTGAGGTGCAGCGCTATCTTCCGTTGTTGATTGCCGACTATCACTTGGTGAGAAAAAACTACGATCGTGCTATTGTATATTTGAACCAAGGATTACAAACTGCGCCTAATAAGTATCTCAAGACCAGGGTTTTGTTCATTTTGGCTCAAATCAACCAGATGAAAGGCAACAATGACAAAGCCTTGCAATATTATGCTCAAGTCATCAAAAAGAATCCTTCTTTCGATATGGATTTTGAAGCCCGCATCAATATGGCACGGGTGTATGATGTTTCGCAAGGAGAAAGCAAAAACATCATCAAGATTCTTCAAAAAATGTTGAAAGACACCAAAAATGAAGATTATTTTGATAAGGTGTATTACGCTTTGGCGGAAATTGCCTTAACTGAAAAAAATGAGCCTTTGGCAATGGACTACCTCGCCAAGTCGGTGTCTTCGAGTACCAAAAATAAAAAACAACAATCAACTTCTGCCTT
>JADYZK010000284.1 GCA_020853175.1 Bacteroidales bacterium | reverse complement strand
GTGAAACGCATTGTAAAAGACAGCGACGAAGCCCAAGACCTGACACAAACTATTTTCATCAAAGCATACGAAGCCCTGCATACTTTTAATGGCAAATCACTTTTCTCGACCTGGCTCAACAGCATTGCATACAACGCTGCCGTGGGTTTTTATCGCAAAAAGAAACCCCTTCATCAATCCTTCGACGAGCAATTGCCCTCAGGTTTTTGGCTGTTGAACACTGAAGAAGACCCCATGGAAAAAGAAGTACTTTTACAACAACTTGAAAACGCTCTTGCCAAGCTCAACGCCGAAGACAACGCATTGATTCATTTTTATTATACCCAAAATTATAGCATTGAACGCATCAGCGAAATTACCCGTCAAACTCCATCCAATGTAAAAGTTCGTTTGTTTAGAATCAGGAAAAAACTCTCCGAAATGATGCAAAACCAACCCGAAACCTGTTTAAATTAACCGTCATGAAAGAAGATCAATTGGATCAATTGCTGCGCCAACGCACACTTATAGAAGCCCCTCAAGGAATGAAAGTATCCATCCTTTCGCAGCTGCCCGATCGCGAGCAAACCCAATCCGTCAAAGATACTGTCCTTCCAGAAAAACTTTTGTTACTCCTCAGCCTTGCGGTGGGGTTTTTGGTGATTTTATTTAGCATTGACTTAAGTTTTTTGTCCGAAAAGCTTTTAATGGCTGCCACATCAATAGTTTCAATCATGGGGAAAAACGTTTTTCTGCTCAACAAAGCCGCCCATCTCGCCGAGAAATTTCCGGTATATTTGCTGATCACCGCCTTCAGCTTTGTTCTTTTACTTCTGCTCGAAAGACTCGTAATAAGGAGGTTTCGTCCTAAAATCAATTTCTTTTTATGATGCTGCCGTTGAGTATTGTGGGTTTGCTCGAAGCAGAGCTGACTGCCATTACCGGAGTGGCTACAACCATCGCCATGAGCCAATCATTGAGCGGAGGTAGCCTGCGCCAAGTGGTGAAAATCGCTTACAACCACACCGATTTTGTTGTGAAGTGGCATCAAAACCCTCCATTTGCGGGAATGTTTCAAGCCGAGGCTAAAGGCTTGAATTTGATGGCTCAAACCAATACTGTTTTCACTCCAAAACACCTCCATTTCGGACAGAAAAATGGTGTCGAATTTTTATTGATGGAACACATTCCTACCTCCACGCCTAATGCCACATTTTGGGAAACACTGGGAACATCTTTGGCAGAAATGCACCATCAATCCAATGAAAGTTTTGGCCTTGATGATGACAATTTTATTGGCGACCTGCCTCAAAAAAACACCTTATGCACCAGTTGGGCCGATTTTTTTGTCCACCAAAGGTTGGCCCCGCTCTTGCAGCAAATCATTGAGAAAAAAATGATTGACACCCAAACACAATCGGCTTTCTTTGCGCTTTTTGATCGGATGGATCAACTTTTTCCTCGTGAAGCCCCTTCCCTTTTACATGGTGACCTTTGGAATGGTAACGTCATCTGCAATGCTAAGCAACAAGCCGTTTTGATTGACCCTGCGGTGTATTACGGACATCGCGAAATGGACATCGCCATGACCTTGCTTTTTGGTGGTTTTCACCCTTCCTTTTACACCGCCTATCAAGCCCGTTTCCCCTTGGCCGAAGGCTGGCAAAAACGCAGCACATTGTGCAATCTATATCCTTTAATGGTTCATCTGCTTTTGTTCGGCAGAAGCTATCTTCCGCAGCTTTTGCAGCATCTTCAACAACTCAAAACAACTATATGATTACAGCTCCATAGAAAGTAAGATGCTCAATTTCAATATTTTTGAATTAAAAAAACAGGTCTTGTGTATAGAAACATTATTTTAGCGCCACAAAACCTCAAAAAGTGGGTATAAAAAAAAGACGGAAATTATCGGTCGGCTTGCTTTTGGTACTTTTTCTTTTCATGGGTTCGTCATGCAACAACCCCAAAAAGGCAAAAGAAGAACCATTATTGGAACAAGGGGAAGGTACTACGCTCGATAAAGTGCTTAAAAGTAAAAAGTTGAGGGTTTTAACTGATTACAATACAGTTAATTACTACATCTATCGTGGTGAACCAATGGGCTATCAATATGAGCTTTTAAAAACTTTTGCCAACCATTTGGGACTCAGGTTAGAGCTAAGGATTGAAAAAAACCTCGACAGCGCCAAAAAAATACTTGAATCCGGCAAAGCCGATATGATTGCTCTCAACATGACTGTTACGGGAGGCCGCAAACAGCAATTCGATTTTTCTGAACCTATCCTCGTCACCCGCCAGGTATTGGTGCAACGTTTACCGAAAAACTGGCTGCAAATGCGCACCCGCGACGAGATTGAAAAAGGATTGATCAGAAGCAGTTTGGAGCTGGCCGGAAAGACCATCCACGTGCAAGAAGGCTCCATTTTTGTGAAACGACTTCAAACCCTTTCCGATGAAATTGGCGATACCATTTTCATTGTTGAAGACCCCCGCGATGTGGAAGATTTGGTGGCAGCCGTAGCCAACAGAGACATTGCCTTAACCATTGCCGATGAGCACATGGCCAACGTTTTCTTGCGCAACTACAGAAATATTGACATTAAAACACCTGTCAGCTTCGACCAAAAAATTGCTTGGGCGCTGCGCAAAGAAAGTGGAAACGAGCTGCTGAAGGAGGTGAATAACTGGCTGTCAGAGTTCCTCCCCGATCGTGAAGGCCGACTGTTGTATGACAAGTATTTCAATCCGGCGATAAAGAACCGCAGCCAAAGTGAGTATCATTCTGTAACAGGCGACAAATTAAGCAATTACGACGATATTATTCGTGTAGCTTCCGAAAGCATCAACTGGGATTGGCGTTTGTTGGCTTCGCTTATCTACCAAGAATCGGAATTCAAACCCGACGTGAAAAGTTGGGCCGGTGCCTTTGGGTTGATGCAGCTGATGCCTGCCGTGATGGAGCAATTTGGAATTGATTCCACAGCATCACCCGAGGTGCAAGTGCTTATTGGCGCGGAATACATCCAATACCTCGACCTACAAATTCCCGAAACCGTAACCGATTCTTTAGAGCGGATAAAATTTATTTTGGCTTCATACAATGCCGGTGTGGGTCATGTGCTCGACGCCCGAAGGCTGGCCTCGAAATACAATAAAAACCCCGATATTTGGACAGATCATGTGGATTTTTTCATGCGCAACAAGTCAAAGCCGACCTTTTATAACGATCCGGTGGTGTATTATGGATATGTGCGAGGCGAAGAAACCTACAAGTTTGTGGAACAAATTACCGAACGCTTCGAGCATTATAAAAACTTGATAGGCGAAAAGAAAACCCGATAAAAGGTCAAAAAAAAACGATCTCCAAATTGGAAATCGTTCATATCGTTCAGGTGCTGAAACAAATCAGAAAGTGTTCGCGATAAAAATCAGAAATTCATTTCGTTGTTCAGCAGGGCAAGCCATTTTTTAATGCGTGGCAGCGTCAACTCCGACTCGTTGTCATGGTCGAGGGCCAAACCAAAAAACTGACCATCAGCAGCACCTTCCGAGTCGGTAAAATCATAGCCTTCGGTAGGCCAAAAGCCAATGAGTTTTCCATTTCTTTTTTCAACTTCGGTTTTAAAATACCCTAAGGCATCCACAAAGTGTTCTGGATACAAGATTTGATTGCCTAAACCAAATACTGCCACTTTTTTTGTACTGAGATCGAAATGCTGGGTTTTCACAAAAAATTCATTCCACTTGTTGTCGTCTTGGGTGTCGCGCCAATTTTCGGCACCCACAGTGGCACTTCCCACGATGAAGTTTTCGTATTCATTCAACTTGGTCAAATCAAAGGAAGCCACATCGGAAATTTCAACCTTTTCATGTCCAATTTCTTGGAAAATAATTTTGGCAACCAGCTCAACTGTTCCGCCCGGAGCCCAATACAAAAGCAGGGTATTTTTCATAAGTTGTGTTCTAAGTTTTGATTTCAATGGGTAAAAATAAAACTAATTTAATGGCTTTGGTTCAACAGCCCGCAAATTAGAATCGGTATAAATTATTCATCCACCGTTTCAGCTTTGCCCAACAAGC
>JADYZK010000283.1 GCA_020853175.1 Bacteroidales bacterium | reverse complement strand
TAAAAAACCACAAATCCGTTTTCATCAGATTTGTGGTTTTAAACAAAAACAACGGCACTTTCATGAAGCACCATTTCAATTGAAACTTAAATTTCGTCGGTGATGACAACTTTGGCCAAAAGGTCGGCGTAGGGAATGACAAGCATTTTGTTGCCTTCAAACTCCAACTCTGTTCCTGAGTATTTTTTAAACAAAACGAAATCGCCAACGGCAATACCTGCATTTTCGATGGTGCCAATGGCTACTACCTTGGCAATCTGTGGTTTTTCCTTTGCAGTGTCAGGGATGATGATGCCCGAAGCCGTTTTTTGCTCTGTTTTGTCGCTGTTCATGTCGAGAATCACGTTCTCGTGTAAGGGTTGTAACTCTTTCATTTTGATTTTATTTAATTGTTAGAATGTTGAATTCCTAAGAGGGTATTGATGCGGTTTTTATCGAAACCTACTATTATTTGTCCTTCAATGTGGGTTTGTGGCACGCCTTGTTGTCCGCTTTTTCTCACCATTTGTTCGGCAGCTTGTTGGTTTTGCGAAACATCCACTTCGCTAAACCTGATGTTGTTCGATCGCAGGTACCTTTTCAAGGTGGTGCACCATGAGCAAGAGGGTGTGGTGTAAACGGTGACGTGTTTTTGGCGAGGACTGTTTTCGCCGGATAGGGGGTGAAAATACGATTCCTCGAACAAAGAAATGTAATAAGCCGGCTCGTTGCAGCCTTTCACCACATTGATAAACTGCTCTCCTTCAAAAACAAGCAAACTCGGTGCGCTGCTTACATTGAAGCGGGTGTGAATGTCGCGCACTTGGTTTACATCTGCTGTCATTATGGATGCTGTGCCTGCCTTTTCGGCTGCAACTTGAAGGTTTTTGATGCTGCATTCGCTGGCATCGGTGCCTGATTTGTATAACAAAAGATAGTTTTTTTGATCTTTTTTTAGGCTTTCAATCAGTTCCTGATAGGATGAAATAGGTTTAATAGGCATACTTCGTTTTATTTGTTGCCAAACAAATCAAGATGTGTGCCATGGGGATTGAAAGTTTTTTTTCTGACAAAATTGCAGTTGTCAAAAAAGAAAGAAGGATTCAATAAACGAACGGAACCAAGCGCCAAGTGGTTTTCATGTAGTCGGCATAACCCTCGAAATGAGCTTTTAAAAGCCTTTCCTCGAAATGCAATTTAAACAACAAGTTGATCAACAGAACGAACCATACAATCAATCGGAAATGTGAATAATGTTCTGAAATCAATGGTACAAAGACCATCAGTTGAGCAAGATACATCGGGTGACGTAAGTATTTGTAGATGCCGTGGGTCACCATGAGTCCCTCAACTTTTGGAACAGGTATCACGTTGAAATTTCCAACTTTCATTTGGTAAATGGCCAGTACGCCCAAGAAAATTCCTGCAAACTCAAGCATGATGCCCCAATCAGTTGTTGCTACCAACGGTCCTGTTGCAGCAAGAACCAAGAGGCAAGCAAATTGAACGCTGACAAAAAAGTAAGGCAGGATTCGGTTTTTCATCGTGCTGGTTTAAAAAGTGAGCTTCCGACTGCCGGCTCCTTACCGACGCTCAATGCAAGTAGAGATTTTTTCGCCGGAAGCTCAGCGCAAAGATACACATCCACGCCAATGAAAAGCGTTTTTTTAATTGAAATTTTCTGCCTGCTTCCTTCTATCAATGCACCTTTAATACCATCAATTTCATTTCAAAATCAAATTTCACTTTTTAAAACTTGGTGCTTCTTTGCTGTCCTTTGCACACTATCCGAATCACAGCATTTCTCAAAAGATTACGAAGTCATGCAAAGCGTTTTTGTAACTTGCGAACCTATTTAAACAACTTTAGGCACAGCATTGAAGACTTTATACACAAAAAGCCTCGATGGTTTTCAACCCATCTCTTACTAAATTTGTACTTTTGTAAATTATTCCAATTTTAAACGCACCATCTATGAAATTTGATTTGATCGTAATAGGCAGTGGCCCCGGCGGTTATGTTGCTGCCATTAGAGCATCGCAGCTTGGGAAAAAAGTTGCTGTTGTCGAAAAGTCCGAAATAGGCGGCATCTGCCTCAATTGGGGCTGTATTCCAACCAAAGCACTGTTAAAAAGTGCTCAAGTATTCAATTATATGAAACACGCCGCCGACTACGGCATTCTACTTTCCAGCGACCCTGAGCCTGATTTTGAGGCTATTGTTAAACGTAGCAGGGGAGTAGCCGATGGCATGAGCAAGGGAGTTCAGTTTCTTTTCAAGAAAAATAAAATTGAATTGATCAACGGTTTTGGAAAACTTCAATCCGGTAAAAAAGTTGAGGTAACCGATGCCGATGGCGGAAAAAAGGTTTACGAAGCCGATCATATTATTTTGGCTACAGGAGCCAGAGCGCGCGAACTGCCCAACATGAAAATGGATGGCAAAAAAATTATCGGCTATCGCGATGCTATGGTGCTGCCTAAGTTGCCAAAATCAATGGTGGTGGTAGGTTCAGGGGCCATCGGAAGCGAGTTTGCTTTCTTCTATAACTCTATGGGAGTGGATGTTACATTGGTTGAGTTTCTGCCAAATATCCTACCTATCGAGGACGAAGAGGTTTCAAAACAATTGGAACGCTCGTTCAAAAAAACTAAAATGAAGGTCATGACCAACGCCAGCGTAGAAGCCGTTGACACATCGGGCGCGCAATGTAAGGTGACCATCAAAACCAAAAAAGGAGTAGAAACACTTGATGTTGACATTGTTTTGTCTGCCGTTGGTGTTGCAACAAACCTGGAAGGCATTGGACTTGAAGAAGTTGGTGTGAAAACCGAAAAAGGCAAAGTCATTGTTGATGACTTTTACAAAACCAACATTGAAGGCGTTTATGCCATTGGCGATATTGTTCACGGACCTGCTTTGGCCCACACGGCTTCACATGAAGGTATCACCTGCGTGGAAGCCATTTGCGGATTAAACCCCGAACCGATTGACTATGGCAACATTCCTTCGTGCACGTACACCAATCCCGAGGTGGCATCAGTTGGTTTAACTGAGAAACAAGCCAAAGAAGCCGGTTATGAAATTAAGGTGGGCAAATTCCCCTTCTCGGCCAGCGGAAAAGCAAGCGCTTCGGGCAATAAAGATGGTTTTGTGAAAGTGATTTTTGATGCCAAATACGGCGAATGGCTCGGATGCCACATGATTGGCGAAAATGTTACCGAAATGATTGCCGGCGTCGTTTCAGCCCGCAAGCTCGAAACCACTG
>JADYZK010000282.1 GCA_020853175.1 Bacteroidales bacterium | reverse complement strand
GTACCTATTGTACGACAACAAGCCTAATCTTGAAAAAGACGCCTCCCTCAGCACTGTCAGCTTAAACGAATCTATCGCCTCCATTGGCGAAAGCATAAGCTACCGTTTACCCGGTGATTCAATTCACTTTTTAAAGCGAACGGGTCAGATATAATCCGAACCTCGCTAAAACAAAAAAACCACGCCTTTGATGCGTGGTTTTTTTGTTTTAGCGAGGTTGATCTTTAATAGAACAACATCCTATTATCTTCAACTTTTATTACTTTTTCTAAAGCGCGGAAGGCGGCATTGTTGCGCACATTTGCTTCAAAGGCGCTGCGGCCTTCGGTTGCCAACTGATCCATTTGGTTGGGTAAAGTTGCAACGGTGGTGTTGTTTACTTTAACAGCAAAAGCAGCCGTAGAACCCGCGATAGGAGCGAAGCTGCCATTGGAAAGGGTAAATATTTTACCAATCACTTTGCTTTCTTGTCCGAAGTTCAACAGCATACGTGCGTCGAAAGTGAGGTCGGTTGATTCAACTTGTGAGTTAAAGGTGGAAGCGATCTTGTTCAAATCTTCTCCTTCTGATTTGATTTTTTCAACAATATATTCACCTTTTTTCTTGTTAAGAACCTGTGGTTGAATGGTTTCTTTGATATCGGCCAATTCTGGAATGCCTTTGTCTGATTTCTTGGTCACAAGGGCTATAACAAACATATTGTCGAGGTCGAAAATGGTTGAAACGTCACCAACGGATGTTTCGTCGTCGAAAGCCCAACGGATCACTTGACGTGGGTTTTCAATACCGGGAATGCGGTTGCTCATTTCACGCAAAGCTGGGGCAACACGTTTGTTCAACCCTTCGGTTTCAACGGCTCTGTTGAATTGCTCGGCAGTTTTATTGTCTGTAGCAAATTTACTGGCTTTTGCAAAAACGTCTTGGTATGTTTTGGTGCTTGGTGCCACTTCGTAGGTGATGGTAGCCAAGCGAACCATTTTTTGTGGTTCTTTTTTACCGGTAACTTCAATGATGTGGTAACCAAAATCGGTTTCAGCAATACCAACTGTTCCCACTTTATTGTCGAGGACGAAGTTGTTGAAAGGCAAAACCATTTGACCGTCTTTGAACCATCCTAAGTCGCCGGCATTGGTTTGGGCACTTTGGTCATCGCTGAGGGTGGCGGCCAAATCGGTGATTTTAAGGTTTTTCTTTTTAATTTCGTTCAAAAGGCTATCGGCCATAGATTGTGCTTGCGCTTTGGTTCGTGTTTGTTCACTGCGCATGGAGCCGCTGTAAGCAATCAGGATATGGCTTGCTTTTAAGGAATCGGGGCGCGAAGTGGCATCAACAAGTCGGGTGAGTTTGTAGCTTCCTTCTTCAAAGTATGGGCCATACACAAAACCGGGTTCTTGGTCGAAGATGATGCCTTCGAGGTTCACCGGAACGGCTTCTCTTGTGAGCCAAGTGCTGTCGTAACGTGTTTCTGAATTGGCGTTAACGAAGCTGGCCACGTTAGTGGTGCCGCGAAATTCTTCGGCCAATTGTTGAATCATGGATTGGGCCTTGCTGTTGTCTTCTTGCGAAGCAACGATATCAAAAACAAGGTATTCAATGTCGCGCATGGCATCGCGCTCAAAGCTTTTCTTGTTTTCGGTGTAAAACTCTTGGTAATCTTTGTCGGTTACGGTCACCAACGAATCGGCAACTGTAGCATAGCGAATTCCGGTGAGCGAAAGTTGAACTTTGTCATTTTTGTCGTGAAAAGTTAACTCGGCCATTGCTTTGGGCAAATGATAGCTTTTGGTGATCAGGTTTTCGTATTTTGTCCTCAGCCTGTCTTCTTTAATGTATCTTTCAAACACCAACCATTGGTCTTTTGCTGCTTGCTCCATCTGGTCAAGATTTTGCAAGTAGTTCATCACAAGACTTCTATCGTATTGTCCTGTTTCGGGATTTTGAAAGTTGCTTATTACTGCGGGATGGGGATTGGTGCCTTGAATTTGGTCAAAAAGCTCTTCTGTTGTTACAATAAGACCTAATTTATCCATCTCTTCTTTCATCACCATATCCTGAACCATTTGATTCCAGGTGGATTCGCGAACCCTAAACATCTCATCTTGAGAAAGACGTTCAACTTGACGTTGTTTTCTGGTAGCTTCAACATTTTCTTCAAATTTACGGTTGAAGTCTTGTATGCTGATGTTTTCGCCATTCACCACACCGATGTTTGGTGTTTGACGTTTATCTTTTTTGGCGAAGTCGCCTAAAATGAAGGCAGCCAGCGCTATACCTATCACGACTATCAGTAATCCTGAGCGTTGTCTGATTTTTCCAATTACGGCCATAATAATACCATTTTTTTAAAATAGGGTGCAAATGTACAACAGAAAGTTAATCTATGAAAATAAAACACTGATTAATTGCGATTGTTGATAACGAAACTAACCAATTGATTAAAAGCAAAATCGGTGTTGATAAGTTTTTATAGGTCGATTTTTTTTCTTGTAGCAAAAACCGAGCTGTTGAAAGTTTATTCTATAAGGCGAAGTTTAACTTCGAGAACTTTATTGTCGGTAGCTTTCACAACGGTGAAATGGTAAGGTTCGATAAAAATAACTTCATTCATCACCGGAATACTTTCATGGTAGTGAATGATAAAACCGGCGAGGGTTTCATAGTCTTCCGACTCTGGCAGATGAAGGTTGTACTCGTTGTTGAGGTAATCAATTTCGAGGCGGGTTGAAAAAAGAAACTCACTGTCGCTGAGCTGTTGTTCAACGGTTTCTTCTTCATCAAATTCGTCTTCTATCTCGCCAAAAATTTCTTCTATCACGTCTTCCATGCTCACAATGCCTGAGGTACCGCCAAATTCATCCACAACCAATGCTATTCCTTGGCGCGATTGAGCAAAACGCGTCAACAGGCGCGATGCGGCGAAGGTTTCCGGATAAATATCTATTTTTCGCAACACTTCGGCTATAGTGGAAGGTCGTTTGAACAAATCGTAGGAATGAACGTAACCGATAATGTTATCTAAGCTGCCTTGATAAATGAGAATTTTGGAATGTTTTGTGTCGGCAAATTTTTCGAGCAAGGTACTGATGTCGTTGTCAATATTGATGGCTTCGATTTCGGTTCGCGGAACCATGCACTCACGTAACTTGATATACCTGAACTCCATAGCATTTTGTAAAATCTGAATATCGGGATTGATGTCGTCGGAGCTTTCTTCGTTGGGGGCATAATCCTTAATGTATTCATTCAGGTCAATGGTGCTGAACTTATAGGTATCGCGTTCTAATTTGAGACGAAAAAGTTTTTTCAAAATGATTTCAGATATCCCGATGTAAATAATACTCAAGGGGTACAACAAGAAATACAGAAAACCTGTGGGATACGTAAAACTGTTGAGCAGGCCGTTGGGATTGATTCTAAAAACAACTTTTGGAATGTATTCGGCTACAATAAGAATCAAAAAAGTGGAGATTAGCGTTTGAATCAGCACTATGCTCAAGCCTGTTTGCGCTACCACAGGAAACCAAGCAATGAGCATAGGCTCGAGTGCCTTGGCCATAGCAATACCGTAAATGACTAAAGCGATATTGTTGCCCAAAAGCAATGCTCCGATAAAGCGTGAAGGGTTTTTGAAAAAGACATTGAGCACTTTGGAGCGGGTGCTTTTCTTCTTCATTTCGAGTTCTACCTTGAGGCGATTGGCGCTCACAAAGGCAATTTCCATTCCCGAAAAGAAAGCGGAAAAAACAAGAGAAATGGAAATGGTAGTCCAACCGGTCATGAAAAATTATTTTGTTGCAAGAGGTAACAGTTTGCAAAGATAGCATTTAGACGTTGCGGCGAAACAACATTGTTCAGGCTGGAGCAAGCCAATTTGGGTTAAAGCTCTTCGTTTTCGTCCACTTCAATGGTGGCCCTGATGTTGTAAATGGTTCGTGTGGAGAAGTCTTCGGCAGCTACGAGGCTGTCGCCGTAAATCACTTTATCGGGCGAGGTTATTTTTACCAATGAGCGCGTGGAGATGCGTTTTGTTTTCTGGTTCCAGACAAGCGTGTCGGTTTGCAGGGTTTCTTGTGTTTTAAAATTTTGAACTTCCACCTCGTCTTTGGCAATCATAATTTGGGTGTTTTCGTGGCTGATGCCGTATTTGGCTTTGATTTGTGAGGCCGGTTGCTGTAACGAATCAAAAAAGTTGGCGATAAAACCTTCCGGAAATTCGATTGTCGGGTCTGTGCCCTCGGCGCGGAGCATCAGTGGAGCTTCGAGTTTCATAAAAACCATTCCTGAATCGCTCCTGAAATAAACAATGTCATTCGCAGTTACGGCAGCCAAGGTGTCTTGTGCCGTAATTTCCTTTACAACGGTGAGGGAGTTTTCACAAGAAAACAACATCATGCCTATGATAACCATTGACATGATGTTGAAAAATTTGTTTCTTTCTAAGTATCTGCCCAATCGCAAACACATTATTTAGAAGCTCTTACTGTTGTTTCTTCTTTAAACCAGCAATCAATCGTGTAGGATGATCCTTCTTGCAAACCATGAAAAAAGATGGTTTCGAGGCTGGGGAAATAAACGGAGTAAGTGGCAATGCGCTTGTTGGCGGCATCGGCTTGCGATTCGTCAACACGGCGGGCTTGTTGGTATTTGTCCACGGCAGCCCAGTAAGCAACGCGACTGGTAAGATCGTTTGATCCACAGTCTTTTGCGCTGGCTGCATACACATCGCCAATGGTGATATACGGACCGCCATCATCGGGTTTCAGTTCAATGGCCTTGAGTGCCATTTGTCGTGAGCGCGGATAGTTTTTTAAAGCGCGAAGGGTTTCAGCCAAATATTTATAGGAATTATGTTGTTTGTCAACATCAGCCGATTTAGTGGCTTCGTCAAAATAACCGATGGCTTCGCTGTATTTTTCTTCTTTCAACAAAAGTCTGCCGATGTTATAAGCCGATTCAGGACTGGGTTCAAGCTTGTGAAGTTGCACGCTCGATTTAAGATATAAGGGGTCATCTTGACAGCTGCGACGGTCGAGTAAACTGGTTACTTTCTTTAATAAGTCAACATCTTGTGGACTCTTTTTTAATTTGTTGGCATAGATTCTAACCAAATCGGGGCATGAGGCAAAGGGTTCAAAAGTAGCATCAATGTTGCCTTTGAAGTTTTTGTAGTTTTCAACCCATTTGGTATCGCCGGCTGCGGTGAGTTTGGTAATGTTGTGGTCAAGGATGTCAATCACTTGGTCGTAAACATCAACAATAACAGCACTGTCAACTTTCGATTTGCGTGCCATTTTAATCACGGTACGGAAATAATAAATCAAAACGGTTCCGTCAGATTCATCAGCGTCAAGTTCAACAGATTTTTTAAGAATGTTATAGGCATCTTCGTAGCGTTCTTGATCGTAGGTAATCAAATCAACACCTTTACGACCTAAAACAGTACCCACTTGTGGCATTCCGGTTTTAAAATGGTTTGGAAAATATTGAATACGTTGGTCATAAACCATCATCAACGAGTCAATCAGTTTCGATTTGATCGTTGGATCTTTTTCTTTTTCGATGCGATACTGCATAATTTTCACTCCATCAATATAGGTGTTTTCGCTGGCCAAGGGGCAGTTTTTAAACACCCATCTCCAAGGGCCAATCACGTCTTTAATCACAGGTGATTCATAATCGCTAGCTTTCCATTGTTTTTGAAATTCACGGTACAAGGAAATATTGATGATGCAGTTGACGCTGTCGAGGCCGTATTTCGGCATGTTGTCGTCCTGTTGCTGTAACTTGTTGAAGCCGTCAGCATGAGCGTTAAATTGCAGCATAAAAGTTGCAGCAAAGAGTAACAAAATTATTTTAATCGAGGCCTTTGGTTTCATAATCGTTGATGTATAGTTAAACCGAATTAATTGTATCTACTTTTCACAAACCATCGTTCATAAATGGAAACGCCTAAGGTGAAGTTGACAAAGGTTTCACGAATAAGATTTTCATTCATCGTTCCCCTTCGGCCAAGCTCTAAGCTCAAATCAATTGTTGTTAATGAACGTGGTAATGGCAATCCCATTCCAAAACTTATGCCAAACTCATTGATGGGTTTTCCGTTAATTTTTAAATAGGTTTGGTTGTAACGAGCACCGGCGCGATAAGTCACGCGTTTCCAGTAGCCCGAAATGGAGGTGTTGTTGGGTGTAAATTGACCGCCAGCAGCTATATTCCAGCTGTTTATGAGTGAATCGCTTTGGTTGAAAAGCTGGTATTTTTCCCAGTTTTGCCAGTTGAAATCAATGCCTGCAAGCCATTGGTTCGATTTCTCATACACCAATCCTATTCCTGCTTTAGGAGGCAAAACAAGGGTTCCTTTTTGCGATGGATTGTATAACATGGTGTCTAAAGCGTACTCAATTCCACCATTAAGGCCTCCAAATTGCGACTGAATCAAGTATTCCCGTGAAACACCAAGATTCATTTTTTGACCAAAAGTGGCTCCAATGTGCAACATCTTTTGATCGGATAAATTAAGGGTGTACAGCAGACCATAATCAAGTGAAAAATCATTGGCAAGGACTCTGCTCTCCACTTTTGTGGTGGCCATATAGCCCGAGTCTGGAAAATAGAGAAATGACGAAGTGATGCTCTTGCCAAAAAGATAATTAAAATTAATGCCTGCCGAAAGGTTTTTGTTGATGCGGAAGGAGTTACCGAAATACAACCGGTTCAATCCTCCGTTGCCTTCATAACTTTTGTTGTAAGCAATGTTTTGTTCGGAAACGCCCGGCACAATCACGTTGAAACCTATTCTGCTGGCAGGTGTTAACCCAACGGCCATACGCCACCACGACATCACCGGAAAACCGGTGGAAAAATAAGCCAGACCTGCGGAATTGCCTTTTTCGGTTTGCTTGGTGGTCGAATAAGTAACCGCTGAGGCATTGAAGCCTACATTAAAAAGGAACGATAGCGAATCGAAACGCGAATAGGTAGCCGGATTGGCAGGATTTACGAAACGGTTGGTGGCCAACGCATTGCCAATACCTCCCATGGCTTGCTGGCGGGCGTTCGGACTTGAGGAGGAGATATTTCCGATCCCAAATCTTGAATATGGCGAATCAATTCCGGTTTGTGCCGTAGCGTTGATTACCAATAAAAATACTGAAAACAACAGGGTAACTTTTCTCAATTTATCCAATCTCATTATAATCCATTATGATTTTCAAGCCCTCTATGACAAGATTTGAGCTTGCAAAGATGCTAATTCTAAACTTTTTATCAAAATATTTATTGTCCCCCCCACCTATAAGTATTGTTAAATCTTCGTAAAGCTTGGTATAAGCGTCAATAATTCCATCCATTTCGGCTTGAACTCCTTGCATCACACCCGATTGCATGGCCGTAGTGGTGTCATAGCCAATTAGGGGAGGGCGTTCAACGGCTTCAATCGCGGGCAATTTTCCGGTGAAATGGTGCATGGCTTTAAAACGCATCGTAACACCTGGGCTGATGCTTCCTCCTTGATAAACGCCTTGGGCAGTGAGCAAGTCGTAAGTGATGCAAGTGCCCATGTCAATCACCAAAACGTTCTTTTTTAAGAACCTTCCGTAAGCTGCGGCAACTGCCGCAATTCGATCGGAACCCAAAGTTTGAGGAGTTTGATAAGCAATTTTGAATGGAAGTGAGGTGTCTGAACTCAAAAAACGAGGCTCACAAAATAAAGATAGAAAATCGAGCAACGCTTCATCAACGACCTTAACTGTTGCCACCCAACAAGAGGATGGCCGACCAAAAGAGTTGAAAAGCGGAAGCAGTGCCGATGGATCCTTGTCATCGAAATATACAACCCCAAGGTTGTTAGCGCCATCAAATAAAGCGGCTTTCGCGAAGCTATTACCAATATCTACAGCAAGTTGCATCAAAAAATAGAGTTTTTCATCCTTGCGCAAAATTAGGTATAAAGGGATAGTGAGTAGTTTTTTTTACAAAGTTTTATCATTCCTAAGAAAAGTTATATATTTGCAGCCCAATTCGAGCTGGTACCATAGCTCAGCTGGTAGAGCAACGGACTGAAAATCCGTGTGTCCTTGGTTC
>JADYZK010000281.1 GCA_020853175.1 Bacteroidales bacterium | reverse complement strand
TGTTGGCTCAGGTAGAAATAAACCAGCAAGACGACCAAGGCCGGAAATTTGGTCCTTGGGAGGCCCGCTTTCCCGGCGGTCAACCGCGTTATAACGGCCAGTTTAAAAATGATCGTCCGTTGGGCACCTTTCATTATTTCTATGAAAATGGGGCCTTGCGCGCCACCAACATCTTTAGCAACAACGGTTTAAAAGCATACCACAATCAATTTTCAGAGGAAGGTACGCTCATCGCTGAAGGCATGTATTTCGATCAAAAAAAAGACAGTGTATGGCTCATCTACAGTGATATAGATGGTGTTTTGCTTTCAGAAGAAAGCTATAAAAATGACCTTTTGGAAGGCAAAACGCGGGTATATTACCCCGGAGCAAAACAAATTGCCGAAGAAACTTTCTATTCGGGAGGGCTTAAAAATGGCAAGTCAATTAAGTATTTCGAGGATGGCAAGCTAATGTTGGAATCGTTTTACGTCAATGACCAACTGGAAGGCACATTCACTTTGTACCATGCCAATGGCACGATGCGAACGCAAGGCAGTTTTAAGCAAGGACTGAAAACAGGCAAATGGGTCATCTATGATGAAGATGGCGTTGAAATTTCTGTAGATTCCTATAAAGAGAACCCTTGATCGCAGTAAAATACCGCTTCAAATTGTTGATCTAAAACGGTTGCAATCTCAGCTATGTGTAGGACTTTAACATAGATTTTTGGCTTATTTGCCTATCTTTGCATTTCTTTTATCCTTACACATAGCTTGTATGAACCTCATTATTAAAAACATAAAGGAAATCGTCGGCATCCTTGATCCAGAAGTCAGTTTACTGAAAGGCCACGAAATGTCGCAGCTGAAAAGCATAAAAAACGCTTACCTTCATGTTCATAATGGTTTGATAGCAGAATTTGGCTCCATGGATGATGCCCGTTTTACTGATGTCCTTTCCAAAAGCCACCATTTACAGGTGTTTGACGCGGAGCAAGGTTTATTGGTGCCCTCTTTTTGCGATGCCCACACCCATTTGGTTTATCCGACCTCCCGCGAAATGGAATATATGGATAAAATTAAAGGTTTGAGTTATGAAGAAATTGCCAAAAGGGGTGGAGGCATCCTCAATTCGGCAAGAGCCTTGCAGCTAACCGATGAAAATGAACTTTTTGACAGCGCTTGGCACCGCCTCGAGGAAATCACTGCAATGGGCACCGGTTCGGTTGAAATTAAAAGCGGTTATGGCTTGACCACGGAGTCGGAATTGAAAATGCTACGTGTCATCAGACGTTTGAAAGCCTCATCACCATTGACCATAAAAGCCAACTTTTTGGGGGCACATGCCGTTCCTGTGGAGTATCGCGGTCGCCAGAGCGAATATGTAGATTTGGTCATCAATGAGATGATTCCGATGGTGGCTGCTGAAGAATTGGCCGATTTCATTGATGTTTTTTGCGACACAGGTTTTTTTACCGTTGAAGATACCGACCGAATCCTCAATGCAGGAATGAAATACGGACTAAGGGCGAAAATTCATGCCAATGAGTTGGCTCTTTCAGGTGGTATTCAAGTCGGTGTAAAATACAACGCCCTTTCTGTTGACCATTTGGAGTTCACCGGCGATGAAGAAATCGAGCTGCTGAAAAACAGCGACACCATGCCGGTTGTTCTTCCGGGAGCAGCGTTTTTTCTGAACATGCCACTATCGCCTGCCCGTAAAATGATTGATGCCGGTTTGCCGGTGGCCATGGCCAGCGATTTTAATCCTGGTTCTTCGCCTTCCGGAAATATGCAACTGATTTTATCCATGGCAAGCATCCTTTATAGGCTTACGCCTGAAGAAGGGCTCAATGCTACCACCATAAACGGCGCGTATGCCATGGATGTGGCCCACGAAACGGGCAGTATCACTATCGGTAAAAAAGCCGATTTCTTCGTTACCAAACCCATTCAGGGAATTGAATATCTGCCTTATTATTATGGAACAAACAAAATCAATAGTGTTTTTCTGGGCGGAATTTTACAATAAAGCAGTCGTTTTTTAATTTTATAAGTAATTATCATTGTGGTTATTATAGAATGTTAACCACATTTTGATCTCAACAATTCAAATCATTGCTAACAGCAAAATATCAGTAAAATGAAAAAACTCATCGAATGTGTTCCTAACTTTAGCGAAGGCCGCGATATGGCCCTTATCAAGCAAATAACCGATGAAATTGAAAAAGTAGAGGGCGTTAAACTGCTCGACGTTGATCCGGGAGCAGCCACCAACCGCACGGTGGTAACTTTTGTAGGTTCGCCCGATGAGGTGATCGAAGCCGCTTTTCAGGCGGTCAAAAAAGCCGCCTCTTTAATAGACATGCAACGCCATAAAGGCGAGCATCCGCGGATGGGTGCAACAGATGTATGTCCGTTGATTCCTGTGTCGAATATCAGCATGGAAGAAACGATTGAATACGCCCGCAAACTGGCCAAGCGCATTGGCGAAGAGCTTGCCATTCCTGTGTTTTGCTACGAAAGTGCTGCTTTCCTTCCCGAAAGAAAAAACTTGGCCACTTGTCGTTCGGGTGAATATGAAGGATTGTCGAATAGGCTCACCGATCCTCGCTGGAAGCCCGATTTTGGACCAGCCGCCTTTAATGCCCGTTCGGGAGCAACTGCTGTGGGGGCCAGAGATTTTTTGGTGGCCTTCAACGTCAATCTCAACACCACTTCCACCCGACGTGCCAATGCCATTGCTTACGATGTGCGCGAACGCGGCAGGGTGTTGCGCGAAGGCCATCCCGTGACCGGAAAAATTGTGAAAGACGCCCAAGGCAACCAAGTTTACACGCCTGGAAGTCTGAAATCGGTGAAAGCCATCGGATGGTTTATCGAGGAGTATGGCATAGCCCAAATTTCGATGAATTTAACCAATATCGCCATCACCCCTGTGCACATAGCTTTTGACGAAGTTTGCCGCAAAGCCGATGCCCGCGGTGTAAGGGTTTCGGGTTCGGAGTTGGTGGGGCTTATTCCGCTCAAAGCGATGACCGATGCCGGAAAGTATTTTCTGGCCAAACAGCAGCGTTCTCTGGGTGTTGATGATGCTGAATTAATTAAAATCGCCATCAAATCAATGGGTTTGGATGAGCTGAAGCCTTTCAATCCGCAAGACCGTATCATCGAATATGTGCTGGCCAAGGAACAAAAAGAAACCAAATTGATTGACTTATCAGCCAAAAACTTTGCCAACCTCACTGCTTCAGAAGCTGCTGCTCCAGGCGGAGGTTCGGTAGCGGCTTATCTTGGTGTTTTGGGTGCTTCTTTAGCCACCATGGTGGCCAACCTTTCGTCGCACAAAAGAGGCTGGGACGATCGTTGGGAGGAGTTTTCTACATGGGCCGAAAAAGGTCAGAAAATCAAAGATGAGCTGTTGTTTCTTGTTGATGAAGATACTTTGGCTTTCAATAGAATAATGGATGCTTTTGGTCT
>JADYZK010000280.1 GCA_020853175.1 Bacteroidales bacterium | reverse complement strand
TTTAACATTGTGAAGAGCGACAATATTGCTAATATGTTGATCAACCTTACCGGGCAAGTGCAGATGGGTGCTACATTTATTGGCCTCATCACTTTATTTGGTGCTGCCATCGGACTGATGAACATCATGCTTGTTTCGGTAACTGAGCGCACACAAGAAATTGGCATACGCAAAGCGATTGGAGCTACACGAAAAACCATTCGAGATCAATTTTTACTTGAAGCCATTGTTATCGCACAAATTGGAGGTGTTGTAGGTATTATAGCAGGCATCCTCGCCGGAAATGTGCTGTCGCTTGCCATTGGAAGTGCCTTCATCATTCCGTGGGCTTGGATTTTTATGGCTGTTATCCTGTGCTTTATTGTGGCTTTGGTTTCGGGTTATATTCCTGCCAACAAAGCTGCCAGTGTTGATCCTATCGAATCATTACGTTATGAATAATTATTTTTTTAAAACTATCAACGCTCAAAAACTCTAACTCCTATGCCACTAGATTATTCACATCTGATTAGCAACAACAAACTGTGGGCTGAGAAAAAAAAACTTGCCGAACCCGATTATTTTAGTCGTTTAAGCATGAGGCAGCAGCCCAACTTTTTATATATCGGCTGTTCCGACAGCCGAATGCCCTTGGACACTTTCACCAGCACCGAACCGGGCGAACTTTTTGTGCATCGCAACATTGCCAATCAAGTTTCCATCACCGATATTAATTTTCTTTCGGTTCTCGATTATGCAGTACATGTGCTCAAAGTAAAACATATTATTGTTTGTGGCCATTACAATTGCGGAGGAGTTACCGCCGCTTATAAAGGCCAAGCTACCGGACTGGTAGGCAACTGGATCAGCCCTATCCGTGATTTGGCCAAAGAACACAAGCATGAACTCGATGCGATTGAAAACGAAACAGCTCGAATCAATCGCTTGAGTGAGTTAAACGTCATCAGGCAGGTTGAAAATCTTTATAAAACGCATGTGGTGCAACGGGCTTTGCAAAAATGTCATTCCGAATTTCGTATCCATGCCTGGGTGCTTGATTTAGCGTCAGGTCATATTATCGAACTCCCTCTACCTGAAGGACTTGACCACCAATCAGGGATTTAAATGCACTTAAAATCTTAAATCACTTTCTTTATGAATCAAGACCCATTAGATGAACGCGAAAGTTTTGGAAGTAAAATAGGAGTGATTGCAGCGGCTGCCGGATCTGCTATAGGCTTGGGTAATATTTGGCGATTTCCATACGTTGCCGGCGAAAATGGCGGTGGTGCTTTTCTTTTGATCTATTTGGGTTTTGTTATATTAATAGGTGTACCCGTAATGCTTTCCGAATTTCTTATCGGTCGCAAGGCAGCAAAAAGTCCGGTGGGTGCATTCCGAAGACTGGCCCCTAAAACTGCTTGGCCTTTGGTGGGGTTCATGGGGATTACCGCAGCTTTCACCATTTTGGCTTTTTACACTACGGTTGCCGGCTGGACGTTAGAATACCTCTACCTTTCGATCCTCAATGGTTTTAAAAACGTTGAAAAGACAGCACTGTCTAATCAGTTCAATGGTTTCGTTGCCGAAGGCATCAGGCCTTTGGTGTGGCAGATGATTTTTATGTTGATGACGGCCATTATTGTTTTAAAAGGCGTGAAAGATGGCATTGAAAAATACACCAAAATTTTAATGCCGCTGTTGTTGGTCATCATCGTGCTTTTGGTGGTTCGCTCGGTAACCTTGCCTGGTTCCTATGAAGGATTGGTATTTTTGTTTCATCCCGATTTTTCAAAAATAAATGCCAATGTCATCTTGCAAGCTTTAGGACAATCGTTCTTTTCGCTCAGTATTGGCATGGGCACACTTATCACTTATGGATCATACATCAACAAAAAAGACAACTTAGGCTCAACGGCCATTTCGGTTTCTTTGGCCGATACTTTGATCGCTGTTTTGGCCGGTGTAGCTATCTTTCCGGCGGTATTTGCTTTTGGCATTGCTCCCGAAGCTGGGCCAAGTTTGGTTTTTATCACCCTCCCGATGATTTTTAGTCAGATGGCTGGTGGTCAGTTTTTCGAAATCATTTTCTTTATTCTTTTGGCCATTGCGGCGCTCACTTCCACCATTTCTGTTCTCGAAGTTGTTGTGGCTTATCTTGTTGAAGAGCTGAAGATGAGTAGAAAAAAAGCCACCCTTCTTGCGTCCACCAGCATTGCCATTTTGGGTTTGTTTTGCACCCTGAGCTTGGGGCCTTTAAAAGGTTTGAATGTTGCCGGCATGAGCCTTTTTGATTTGCTTGAGAAATCGTCGGCCAACATTTTCCTCCCGTTGGGTGGTCTTTTCATCGTGCTTTTTGTGGGTTGGAAGCTATCTAAACAAGAGGTTTTGAACGAAATCACCAACCAAGGCAGCCTTAGAGG
The DNA here is from genome assembly GCA_020853175.1 of Bacteroidales bacterium. GTDB lineage: Bacteria > Bacteroidota > Bacteroidia > Bacteroidales > F082 > JALNZU01. Next base: position 8,131 of record JADYZK010000280.1, on the reverse strand, counting down.
TCGCCTCGGTTACTTGTTTCTGTTTATCGTTCGTTTTGTTGCCCCGGTAGCCATCGCCTTGGTTTTCCTCAACGGTTTAGGGCTGTTCGGCGTTGGCGAAAGCAGTTTGTAAGTTTTTTTTTGACAACAACTTTGTTTGAGCAGCCCCAAAGCTATGAATCAGTTGAAAGACTTATTTCATTTTAGCCGACGCGAACAATCAGCCATTTTGTTTTTGCTGATGATGGTAGTGCTATTGCTGCTCTTCATCGGTTTTAACGATCGCTTGATGGAGAAAAAACAGTTTTCAAATCTATTGAGCGACTCATTGATCAGAAAAGGGACTCAGTTCCCTGATGTTGAAGAGAAATTCCAGAGGGATACTACTTACAAATCCTTTAATAGCCTGCAACCCGAGCGTTCGGCTTCGGAACTAACACTCAAGCCCTTCCCTTTCAATCCTAACAAACTTCCCGAAAAAACATGGAAAAAAATCGGTTTGAGTGATCGGCAAATCAAGACCATTAAAAACTACGAAGCCAAAGGAGGTAAATTTTACAAAAAAGAAGACTTGGCCAAAATTTACAGCATCAGTCAAGCTGAATACCAGGTTCTTGAACCTTTTATCAACATACCGGTTTTGGATTCGATGCCCATGGGAAAAAATACGTCCTACAAAAAACTCATTACCGACCCCATTGCCGTGTCTGAACCCATCACACCCATCGCACCTATTGCCTTGAACCAAGCCGACTCATCCATGCTGATCACCATTCCTGGCATTAGTCCTTGGATTGCTTTTCGCATCTTGAAACACAAAAACGCTCTGGGCGGCTTTGTCAACACAGATCAGCTGTTAGAAGTTTCGGGAATTGACAGCCTCAGAAAACAACAAATTGCCGCGTTTCTCATCCTTGATACCGAAAATATTGTGGCACTTAAAATTAACCGCCTCACTTTTAAGGAGTTGCTGCAACATCCCTACTTTGACTACAACCATACGAAAGCTGTTTTTAATCACCGTGACCGGAAAGGATTCATCAAAACGGCAGATGAGCTCAAAACAATTGCCAACTTCAACGACCAAGAAATGGAGAAACTGAAGCCTTATCTCAGCTTTCAATAGTGCTTACCGTTGTTTTTAAGGATCAATATCTGATCATGAAATAAGTTTTAAACTATTCATATTTAGCTATTTAGCTGTTTTCATTGATTGTAAAAGCAAAAAATAAGGTATTTTTTCAAATGCGCCCTTGTGTATCTCGAAAAATATGAGTTATTTTGCACTCCCTTTTGAGGGAAGAAATGATTTAAAACCATAGCGCCATGTCGAAAGTTTGTCAGATTACAGGAAAAAAAGTAATATCAGGAAACAACGTTTCACACTCTAACCGTAAGACCAGGAGAACATTTTCACCTAATCTTCATGTAAAACGTTTCTTTGTTCCTGAAATGGAAGAATGGATCACCTTGAAAGTTAGTGCCGCAGGTTTGCGTGTGATCAACAAAAAAGGTATTTATGCTGCTTTGTTGGATGCTGACAAAACCGGCAACCTCTACAAGCACTAAAACGCATAAAATATTTCAAAGGCTGCTGTTGGTAACGATAGCAGCTTTTTTTATTTTTATGGCTCAGAAACAAAATAAAACTGTTTTGAATCAGTTAGTATGCAACAAACCCCTCCGCGCATGAAAATTATTATGGTGCAGTTGCTGTTGCTGCTTTTTGTTGTCCCTTTTCACACTGTGGGCCAGAACACCGGAACAGTTAAAGGCAGAGTTACCGACGAAAAAGGTCGGGCGGTAGAGCTTGCCAATGTAGCCGTAAAATCTAAATCGAGTGGTGTAACTACTGATATGCGAGGCTTTTATGAACTTCGCCTGCCCGCTGACACTACTATTATTTTAACCTTTTCTTTCATAGGATTTAAAAACGCTGACCATACAGTGAAGGTGAAAAGTGGTGAGGTGCTTGGTTTAGATGTTACCCTTTTTCAAACCTCAACAGTGCTGCCTACCGCGGTGGTGAAAGATGAACGGATGAATACCACCGGACTCAACAAACTCAATCCCAAGTCGGCACAACTGCTGCCCACTATGGGAAGTGGCATCGAGGAGCTCATCAAAACCTTGCCCGGCGTGTCATCCAATAATGAGTTGAGTTCGCAATACACAGTACGTGGTGGCAATTTCGATGAAAATTTGGTGTATGTCAATGGCATCGAAATATATCGGCCTTTCCTTATCCGATCAGGACAGCAGGAAGGTTTGAGTTTTTTGAACTCTTCATTGGTTTCGGGTATCAGCTTTTCTGCCGGAGGCTTTGCTGCCGAATACGGCGACAAACTGTCGTCGGTACTCGATATCACTTACAAAAAACCAAGTGAAAAAGCAGGCTCAGCCTCGGTAAGCTTGCTCGGTGCCGATCTTCACGCCGAGGGCACAAACAAAAACGGAAAACTTTCATACTTGCTTGGTACACGCTACAAAACCACCCAATATGTGCTTAACGCATTGGAGACCAAAGGCGAATATCAACCTAATTTTTTCGACCTGCAAGCGTTAATCAATTATCAAATCAACAACAAGTGGGATCTCTCTTTTTTGGGCTATTATTCGCGCAACCAATACAAATTGGTGCCTGAGACCCGACAAACCGATTTCGGAACCTTTAAAGAAGCCTTCAGATTGACAATATATTTCGACGGACAAGAAGTGGATCGCTATGAAACCGGTATGGGTGCTGTGACCTTGAGCCACCGACCAAACAACGAAACGGAACTTAAATTGATTGCTTCAGCTTACCGATCGGTGGAGTCTGAAACCTACGACATACAAGGCCAATATTGGATTGGAAAACTTGAAACCTCATTAGGAAGCGAGCAATTTGGCAACGTAATACAAGCGCAAGGCATTGGAACATTCATTGACCATGCACGTAATGCGTTCAAGGCCAATGTTTTCAATTTAGAGCACAAAGGCACTCGGGCACGCATCCACAGTGTTTTAAAATGGGGAGCGCGCTACCAATTTCAATATATTGACGACCGCATGAGAGAATGGGAACTGCTCGATTCAGCCGGATTCACCCTTCCGCGCCCGACTGACATGGTCGGCCATCCCAACCCAGAAGTTACCGATCTCATCCTTAATGAAGTGGCAAGAGCCGACAACAAGTTGCAAGTGCATAATTTGAATGCTTTTGTTCAACATTCTTGGAACTTCACCAGCCTTAACAGCACTTTTTACACCATCACTGCCGGCCTTCGGACAAACTATTGGGGATATGCCAACGAATGGACGGTCAGTCCAAGAATTAGTGCTACCATCAAACCCGAATGGGAGCAAAAAATGCAATTCAGGTTAGCTGCCGGGGTTTATAGCCAATCGCCATACTACCGCGAGATGAGAATGTTTGACGGCTCTCTTTTTGCTGATCCGCGATCTCAAAGAAGCTTTCAAGTTGTTGCAGCTGGCGATTACGATTTTGTAGCTTGGAACCGCCCCTTTATTTTTACATCGGAGTTTTACTACAAATATTTCGATCGGCTTATTCCTTATGAAATTGACAATGTCAGAATTAGGTACTATGCCGATCAACAATCGAGTGGTTATGCCACCGGAATTGATCTGAAAGTTAATGGTGAGTTTGTGAAAGGCATTGAAAGTTGGGCCAGCCTCTCGGTGATGAAGACGGCAGAAAACATCAAAAACGACAGCTATACCTACCCTATCAATACGGATGGAGAGCGCATTACCATACTGAGTGAAAACCAAACTATTGCTGATACCGTTACTGCTTTTCCGGGTTTTATTCCGCGGCCAGCCGATCAGCGGATTCAATTCGCAATCTTTTTTCAAGATTATATTCCCCGCTATCCCACCTTTAGGGTGCATCTCAAACTCATCTTTGGATCGCGCCTGCCTTTTGGCCCGCCCAACACCGAAAGGTACCAACAAACACGGCGCATGCCTGAATATCGCAGGGTGGACATCGGTTTCAGTAAACAGCTTTTGGGCGAGGAGCGCAACGACTGGCGCTCGCCGGTTACGCGACACATCAAAAACATGTGGCTCAGCCTTGAAGTCTTTAACTTGTTGCAGATCAGCAATACCATTTCTTACACTTGGGTCAAAGATGTGAACAATATCCAGTATGGAGTACCCAATTATCTTACTCCACGCCAACTCAATCTCAAACTTGTTGTAGAGTTTTGAACCTTTGAATGTTAATTTTGTTTAATGTTTAAGGGGTTATTTAAAACAATTCTAAACAGTATTGTACCTTTGTATCATTCACCCATTAAAACATACAATTATGTCAAAAGTTAAAGAACTTCAATTCCCACAATTACCTTATTCCTACACTGCCTTAGAGCCTCATATTGATGCCATGACGATGGAAATTCATTACACCCGTCACCACAAGGCCTATTTTGATAACTTAAACGCTGCCACCAAAGACAATGAAATGGCGGACATGTGCTTTTCCGATTTGTTAGCCAACATCAGCAAATATCCTGTAGCCGTGCGAAACAATGGTGGGGGACATTATAACCACGAACTATTTTGGAGTGTGATGTCACCCGATGGAGGCGGAAAGCCTACGGGCGAGTTGGCCGATGCCATTGTAAAAGCTTTTGGTTCATTTGAAGCCATGCAAGAACAATTTAACGCTGCAGCAAAAACCCGTTTTGGAAGTGGATGGGCTTGGTTGGCTGTTAAAGCCGACAAAACGCTTTCTGTTTGCTCAACACCCAACCAGGACAACCCGTTGATGGATGTTAGCGACTGCAAAGGCACACCCATTCTCGGCCTCGATGTTTGGGAACACGCCTATTATTTGAAATACCAGAACAAAAGACCTGATTACGTTTCAGCCTTTTGGAATGTTGTGAATTGGGCCGAAGTGGCTGCCAATTACGCCAAGGCGATAAAATAATCGTCTATAAATCAAAAAAAAGAGTATTTTGGTGAGACGTATTGCATTGCGTCTCACCAAAATACTCTTTTTTTTGATTGTCAAGTACTACTTTACAAATTCGCGAAACGACTTTTTGATCCTTTCAATGGCATCACGAAGTTGTTCTTCGGTAATGACCAAAGGAGGTGCGAAGCGAATAATGTTGCCGTGGGTTGGCTTGGCAAGCACACCATTTTCGGCCATCTTCATACAGATATCCCATGCGGTGTGGCTTGATGGCGAATCATTTACGATAACTGCATTGAGAAGCCCTTTGCCGCGTACTTTAGTGACGAGTTCAGTTTCAACGACCAGTTTTTGCATTTCGGCACGGAATATTTTTCCTAAATGTTCAGCTTTTTCGGCCAGATTTTCTTCTCTCACCACCTCAAGCGCTGCAATAGCTACGCGGGCTGCAACAGGATTTCCACCAAAAGTTGATCCATGCTCACCAGGTTTTATGGTTAACATCACTTCGTCGCGGGTCAAAACTGCCGAAACAGGATAAACGCCTCCTGAAAGGGCTTTTCCAAGGATCAAAATATCTGGTTTAACGCCTTCGTGGTCGCAAGCCAACAGTTTTCCGGTGCGGGCGATGCCGGTTTGTACCTCGTCGGCAATGAAAAGTACGTTTTTGGCTTTACACATTTCAAAAGCACTTTTCAAATATCCCTCATCCGGAACAAAAACGCCTGCTTCACCTTGAATAGGTTCAACAAGAAATCCAGCTACATTAGGGTCTTCGAGTGCTGTTTCGAGTGCTTTAAGGTCGTTATAGGGAATAGTGACAAAACCGGGAGTGTAAGGGCCAAATCCATCTCTTGAATCGGGATCGGTTGACATACTGATCACTGTGATGGTGCGTCCATGGAAATTGTCGGCACAGACAATAATTTTCGCCATATTTTCGGGAATACCTTTCACGGTGTAAGCCCATTTACGACAAAGTTTTAATGCTGTTTCATCGCCTTCGGCACCCGAGTTCATCGGTAGAACTTTATCGTATCCAAAAAATTCGGTGATGTATTTTTCATACACTCCCAGCACATCGTTGTAAAACGCCCTTGAGGTAAGGGTAAGCGTTTGGGCCTGATCCACCAATGCTTGAATAATTTTTGGGTGACAATGGCCTTGGTTAACGGCTGAATAAGCAGAAAGGAAATCGAAATATTCTTTGCCTTCGGCATCCCAAACTTTTGCGCCAATCCCTTTTGAAAGTACAACAGGCAGGGGATGATAATTGTGCGCGCCATACTTTTCTTCGAGTGCGATGGCCTGCTGCGAGCTAATTTTTTCCTTCATAATGAAACAGGTTAAGGGGTTTTTATTGTGAATTATATAACAATTAATTGCAAAAATAGGCAAAATTACCAAGCCATTTGATGGGGAAAAGGATTTTTTGAAGGGTAAAAAACGTAACGAACTGCCTTACAGCAAATGTCGAAAGGGCAGCAGTAGCCATTCGAAAAATTTATTGATCAATGACCGGCGCTTCCATTGTTCGTAATTGAACAGTTCCGAATTTTCAAGTGAAATTTTGATGTGTTTTTGCACTTGTTCGACGATGGTTTGTTCGGTACCGACGAGAACAATTTCGTGCATATACCGAAAACTTCTGTAGTCGAAATTTGGCGACCCAATACTAAAAGTATGGTTGTCAATGAGAAGAAGTTTTGCGTGGAGGTTGTGCGGAAAGTACAACATAAACTGTATACCGGCTTCATGCAATTGTCCGAGATATTTGTTTCGCAGGATATCCACCAGACCAACGTCGGATCGTTTAGGGATGATGACTTTTACTGCAATTCCGCGCTGTGCAGCATCCATGAGTGCTTTGCGAAGTTTGTAACCGGGTAAAAAATATGGGGTTTCGATATCAATGGCAGAAGTTGCGTTTTTTATCATATAGATATAGCGACGCATGATCGGCTGTTTGGTGATGGAAGGCATATCGCGAACGATTTCAAAGTCATCGTGGCGCAGCAGGCGCAAATAATAGGCTTTTCCGAAAATATATTTGTTATAGATTTTAAAGTCTTGACGAAAAGCTTTTGTAAAAGTGTGGCAAAGTCCGCCTTTGGTGCGCAGCATGGATTCGCGCCAGTTCAGACTATATTCTGTAAAGTTCGCAGAACCGATATAGGCAATTTCATCATCAATAAGTATCAGCTTTTTGTGGTTGCGGCGATGGCCTCTGGTAAATATGTCGGTGTTAAACTTAATTTTCTCGAAGAACCTCACTTCAGCACCCTGTTGAATCAAATCAGAAAAAAAATCTCTGCTCACAGCAGCTCCACCCCAGGCATCAATCAGCAGTTTTACTTCCAAGCCTGCTTTGGCCTTTCTGAGCAAAGCTTCTTTAAGACGAACACCAACTTCATCATATCCAACACGATATGTTTGAATAAGCACGCATTTTTTAGCAGCTTCGATATCATTAAACATGACATGATAGTATTGAATGGAATCAGAGAAAAAGTGATGCGGCTCTTTTATTTGATACATTTCATTTTTTCAATTGATGCAGCATTTCCAATAGTTTGGTTTTTCTTTCGGGATCGTAGGGCACATAAACATCGTCGCTGGTTACAATGTTGTTGGCCCCGGTGGAATCGAATGTTTTAAAGTGAAGCAGGTTAAGCATTTGCAAATTTCCTAAGGCTGCAAAATTATGATTTTCAAACAGTTTTTCATACTCTTGAAAAGGCTTATTGATGATTATTTTTTCATCGCTTTTAAGGTGAAACTGTGTTTTTTTTCCAATGCCTTCGCATCGAATAATATCATTGATGGTAATTAAATAAACGCCCGAATCGGCCTCAAGCACAAGTTTTTTGCCCATTTCAAAATCGGGAATGATATTGGTAAGAAAGGCGTTAACCTTTAAGCTGATTTTCTCGAATTGAAAAGTAGTCGCCAACTTGTTCAGCTCGGCGGCCAGCTCAATTGGATTCACCGGTTTAAGAAAATATTTGATAGCACTAAAGCTCAACGCCTCAACAATATACTTTTCGTATGCCGTGATGAAAATGAAATTGAAACGAATGACATCTAAAGAGTTTAGCAAATCGAAGGCAGTGCCATCCTTTAAATGTATGTCGAGAATGACCAAATCGGGATGCTCAGTTTCTATCATCTCCATGGTGCTTTTCACCCCATCGGTTTCGCCAATGATTTCAATTTCAGGGC
>JADYZK010000279.1 GCA_020853175.1 Bacteroidales bacterium | reverse complement strand
TTATTTTGGTAATATCGATTTTGAAGGCATATCTATTCTATATTGTCATAATGCTAATGCACAAAATGGATTTATCAAAACCGTTTAACACTTTTGTTGCGAAACAAATTTCTCAAATTAGTTATTTCACCCTTTCAATTGGACTGTTAAGTTTCATTGCCAGACAGATAGCTAAAGACTTAACACATTACGGTTTTGTTACCGATAACTTAAACCAATTTTGGGCGGACAGTCAAGCCTTTATTTTAATGGGGGCTGTAATTTATATTATTGCGACTATTTTCAAAAAAGGCGTAGATATTCAAAACGAAAACGATTTAACAGTTTAAGCCATGCCAATTATTGTGAATGTAGATGTAATGATGGCAAAGCGTAAGATGTCACTTAATGAGCTGTCGGAGAAAGTTGATTTAACACTTTCAAACCTTTCCATCTTGAAAACAGGAAAAGCAAAAGCAATTAGATTTAGTACTTTGGAATCTATTTGTAAAGCTTTGGAATGCCAACCAGGAGATATTTTAGAATTTGTGAATGATGAGAAAGGAAAAACGAACTCCTGACAATGGAGTTATTAGAACACAAAAAAATATAAAAAATGCAACGAAGATGCCAGAGGCATCGCATGTTTATAGAAATGATTGATGATTTGGGTTCGACCCGCGGCGGGGGTCGCATGTTAACTCCTTAATTATCTTTCTATAAACATTGGAACCCTCTGTTAAAGCCATTTGGCTATGCAAGTTTTTTAGTGTTTTTTTTGACATTTTTTAAAAATATTTTATTCGGTTAATTCACGTTCTTTGACATATTGGTTTATAATGTTGATATACTGGGCAATTACGTTCAAAGAAAGATTGGTTACAAGGTGGATGTACCCAGGTGTTTTATCATCGTGGTACAAGGTTTTTACCCTGTTGTAATCTTTCAGGTAATGATCGACTGCCCGGATTGTATGGTTTGTTTCGGCTGCCACAACAGTAGGGTCTTTTTTTTCGACCACGCATTTATAAATAATCTGGTATTTGTGCGTAAGGCAAGACCCCATGTCGTGCAAATTCCCGGTATGCGGCAATGTTACATCGTACCGTTGTTCATATTTTTTTCGGCATAACGAAGCGGAAGAGGTCGAACAAGCTATCAGGAGCCCAATGTCCCTCATGGAGAGCAGGGCATTTTGGTCGTAAGCCTCTTTGGTCAACCTTGCGATCACATTTTGTTTGTGTTCCGGAACTTTCATCCCATTTTCAAGTTTGGCTATATCTTCCTGGCAGATTATAGTAAGCACGACAGGGACGAGTTTCATGTTCAGGGAATCCGCCCTGGTGGCTTTATGTACCGCGTTCCATAGGATTTGTCCCGGCTCCAGGGTTTTGATGCCCCTAAAATTAGCATGGAAGATTTCAATCAGTTTATCGGCAATGGCACTGCGGATATTGGGCCCGAACATTTTTGGGAATTCTAGTTCGAAGAAGTGTTCTATAGCCGGTTTTGCAAACCTTTTATGGGCAGATTTATATTGGTGCGAGGCCTGTGAACGAAGCAGCATATCATGTTTTTTTAGTGGTTCGGCATCCTTTTTTTTAATAACCCGTCAAGTTCCTCTTTGCGCCCGGGCACTATTTTGGCATGGGCATATATGTCGATGTATTCTTCTGCAAGGCGGGAAGAAATCTTGACAAGCAGGGCGATAGTGTGCACATCGTACCCGTCATTCATGAGCGCCACGGATTGTTTGAACTTTTGAACGTAGTTGCTCACCGCAGAAACGCTGTGGTTCGTTTCACGGGCAATCTCCGAGTATTCATGCCCTTTGGCCCATTTCCCGACAATCAAAGAACGGTGCGACAATGTGCGCCCCATATCTTTTATGGTCGAACGGAGCGGAACAAATACCCCTTGTTCCCTTAGTTTCTGCAGGTCGCGGACAAGGGTGCGCTCGCCACAACAAAAAATACGGTTGGCAATATCTTCTACCGTCAACAAACCGCCTTGCATAAAAGCTTCGTTGCAAATGCGCTGGAGGCGGTGTTGCCGCAAACCGGAACATCCGTCTTTTTGCTTTATGCCAAGGTCTTGGTCATCATCGTTTATGGTCAGCACCACACTTATTTTCTTTGCTTCCACCAAACTCATGGCCGGTGAATTTTCGGCGGAGACAACGATAAACTTGGCTTTGCCGGGGGAAAGGTTTTCTGCGGTTTCAAAGAAATCACCATAAACCTTGTGCACCGTGTCCAAGGCAGCTTTAGCTTCAAAAGGGGAACAGTTCATCCCGGTGATGATGTCGTTCATAAACTGGTTGTCCAGACTCTTCTTTTCGAGGCGGGCCCATTTCTGGATAGATGAATTATTGAGCATGATAAAAAAGATTAAATGAATAAAAAGCAACACAACCACCTCCATTGGTGGCTTTCGATGGCATTGCCTTCCAGTCGGGCTACGCCCTCCTTCCAGGCAATGCCATCGAAAGAGCTGTTTCAACATTATTAAACAATACGTCAAAGAACAAATATATATACAACCTTTCTTAATGTCATATGGCACAAAGAAAGGGTTCAAATGTATATAGAAAGATTATTAGGGAGTTATGATGCGACCCCGAAAGGGTCGAACCCAAACACTCAAACATTTCTATAAACATTGGATAGTTCTGGCATCTAAACAATTGGAAATAATTGTTTTAATATTATCAATTTAGTTCTTAATTCAATTGATTTTTAAAGTAGAAATGATGATCGATTTTAGCTGATCAGATCAGTGTAAATCATTAAAATCATCATTCTAATAATTTGTAATGAGAGCTTATTATA
>JADYZK010000278.1 GCA_020853175.1 Bacteroidales bacterium | reverse complement strand
GATTGTGCTTCTTCTTGTTCAAAAACTTCTTGCATATTCAACACTCCGGCTGCCGGAACTTTTCGTTTATGGAGCTCCATCAAAAGCTCTTCGCGGTTTATTTTTCCAACCAATCCTCTCAAAATCATTTGGAGGCTTTCGCGGTTTTGAACCCTCGAAAAATTCGTAGCATATCTTTCATCAAGTGATAGAGTGCTGTCCTTTAATGTTTCACATAAGGACCGGAATTGAGCATCGGTGCCAACAGCCAAAACAATGGGTTTGTTGTCAGCAGTTTCAAAAACTGTTCCATACGGTACGATAGTGGGATGATCGGAGCCCATGGCTTGCGGTATATGGTTTGCTACCAACCAGTTAGCGGCTTGATTGGCCAATGAAACGATGCCGCTTTTAAGTAGTGAAACATCAATATAAGTGCCTTTTCCTGTTTTGTAACGTTGAAGAAGTGCGATTAGAATGGCTTCTTTCAGTTGGTGAGCAGCAAGAATGTCCATGAAAGCCACCGGCATTTTTGTTGGCTTTCCGCCTTTTTCACCATTGATAAAGGTGAAGCCGGCTTCGGCCTGAATAATCGCGTCATAGCCCGATCGAGGGTTGTGAAGTCCGTAGCCTGTGATATGTCCGTAAATAAGTTTGGGGTTTAGTTGTTGCAAACGAACATAATCAACGCCTAATTTTTCGGCATCGCCAGGCTTGTAACTCACCAAAACAATGTCGAAATGGGGGATGATTTGATACAGAATGTTGAGCCCTTCTACTTGACTAAGATCGAGAGCCAAAGATTTTTTCCCCCAGTTTACGCAACTGAAATAGGCCGAAATGTCAGTATCAGCCTCTTCAGTAGAGAGTTTCCAACTTCGCGTAACATCGCCATTTGTTTGTGGGTTTTCTAATTTTATCACTGTTGCTCCCAATTCGGCAAACATGGCCCCAACACTTGGACCTGCAAGTACGTTAGCAAGTTCCAGTACTTTAATATCAGATAATAATCCTTCGTTCATTGGCCGGCTGATGTTGTTTGTTGGTCAGCAACATATTCTAAAATGTCGCCAGGCTGACATTCTAATACATTGCAAATGATCTCCAGTGTGCTAAATCTAATGGCTTTTGCTTTTCCTGTTTTAAGTATCGAAAGGTTAGATAAAGTCAAGCCCACCTTATCGGACAGCTCGTTAAGCGACATTTTTCGCTTGGCCATCATTACATCTAAGTTTACAATAATTGGCATAACTTATATGGTTAAATCGTTTTCGTTTTGAATTTCTACTCCCTTTCTGAAAATTGCTGCAATGACAAAGATTATAGCTGCCATCAAAATAAACGCCTCACTGTCCACCCAAAACTGACTGAGTTTGTCAATTTCATAACCGTGATGCGACAAATTTTTTGCGGTTTGACTTGCAATGAAACTTAAAATTCCGATCGAGAAAGTAAAGTAGCTTATCTGAGTAATTTTTTTGGCTGCAAAACTGCTAAATGGCTTTGACAAATTTAGTTTGTAAAGCAATTCGATCAGAATGTAGAAAAGCATGGATTTTAATACAGAGATACTTATTACAAATCCATACATGCCGAAATACGTCCATTTACTCTGTTGATACATACTGCTTAAATCAAGCTTTTGGTAAAGTTTACTTACCATTTCCGGTTTAAATAAACTAAAAATAAAGTTTACAATCAGACCGCCAGCTTCGATGCACAAGCCAACAAAAATGATCCAGGTAACAATGTGCAAGATGATAAATACGATGTTTTTGTTTTTTGACATATCGTGAATGAATTAAATTTATGCTGCAAAAATAAATAAATTATTGATAAACAATAAATATATTTTGATTTACAAAAATTATTTTTTGATATCTTCAAGAAAGTTGTACATGCAATTGATTGGGGATTAACCTTTAGGTGCTTAGTTTATCAATCAATCGGGCATAATTTGAATCAGATTTTTTCGACGTATGCGATGGAAGAAAGCATTGCTTATCTTTGTCATACAAAGTGCTACAATATGTTAGAGGCAAATTATCGCCAAAAAAAAATTATCAAAGCCTCCAATATCAGCTTGTTGGGGAATGGAATTTTGTCCATTCTTAAAATTTCAATCGGTTGGATTTCCGGTAGTTTGGCCGTTGTTGCTGATGGAGTGGATTCGTTGAGCGATGTTTTTGCCTCCATTATCACCTTAATTACAGCGCGTATTATCTCAAAACCGGCCAACAGCCGACACCCTTATGGCTATGACAGGGCCGATACGGTGGCAGCAAAATTGGTAGCTTTTGTCATGTTTTTTGCCGGTGCTCAGCTTTCGATCGCAACTATCGGTAACCTTTACGACGGCAAACATCGTGCTATCCCTTCTGTTTTGGCCATCGTTGTGGTGATTGTTTCAATTATAGGAAAGCAGCTGCTTGCGCGCCATTTGAACAAGACCGGAAAACAAATTGACAGTCCTATGTTGCGCGCCAACGCCCGAAACATGCAAAATGATGTGGTCATTTCAGTTTCGGTTTTGACCGGACTTATACTGACTCACATTTTCAAAATGCCTTTACTCGATTCCATTACAGCCTTGGCGGTGAGTGTTTGGATTATGATTGTAGCCGTGCGGATGATCATTACTTCGAGTCGTGAGTTGATGGATGGCGTTGCTGACCAAGGCGTTTACGCCAGCATCGTTCAGGCGGCTTTGCGGGTGCCGAAAGTGCGTAATCCACACCGTATCAGAGCCCGAAAACTGGCTCATTATTATATGATCGCCCTCGATATTGAAATTGATGGCAACCTATCCCTTTTTGAAGCTCATCTGATAGGACATCAAGTGGAAGATGAGATAAGAAAATCAATTCCAAGTACTTATGATGTGGTGTTGCACACCGAACCCTACGGAACAGATCAACATGCTGAAGCTTTTGGCGTTTCAGGAAAAGATGTAGAAGAAACAATGAATGAAAATGATAAGAAATAAACTGAATAAATACGTGATTTGGCCTGTGGACGCGAAGTTCAAAGGTGTTGTGTATGGCAATAGTTCATTGAAAGCCATATTTTTGATGTTCATTGTTTTTAAAAGCTTTGGTCCAATCGCGCAAACTGTTGAGCCTTCGCGCATTGAAATAGCGGCCCGCATTGATGTGCCTTCCTACCAAAAAGTGTTGTTGGGAAAAAATGGTTTTTTGCTTTTCTTTGAAAGCACCGATCTTACGGAAGAAGGTAAAAAGAAGTGGTATTTTACGATGTACGACACCAATTTTCAAGAGCAATGGGTGCAAAACGTGGCTGTTACCAATGGATGGGGTTGCTCGGCAACAACAACAAGCTCAAATCAAGCCATGTTTTTGTTTACCAATATGGAAGGGCGTAAAAGTGAAAAGGCCGGTTATGAGCTCCTTAAATTTAACTTAAGCGAAAGTCGTGTTCAGCTTTTGGGGGGCAGCTTGCCCGAAAAAGCCAAAATCGTGGGTTTCGCCTCCATTGAAAATAGGGTGCTTCTCGGTGTGAACCTCGACAAATTCCAATCTGATTTGTTGCTGTACGACATGGATCAATTTACCGTGAACAGTCTTCCGCATGGTTTACAAAATCAAACGCTCATCCAAAACATTACCTCTGATAAAGTTTCAAAACAGTTTCTTGTTGCCATTAAAAGCTTCGATTCTAAACGCTTTAAAGAGGAAGTGTTTCAGATTTATGATCCGCAAGGCCGACAGATTATTTCTGTTCCGCTAACAACAAGTCCGTATTTTTTACATTCCTACTTGCTTTCTGGTGAGCAAATGGGAACGCTTGTAGCCATAGGAAGTTACGATAACAGCGAGGGGCGTAGTAATAAAATTACCGAAACTGCCGACCAAGATGCGTTGACTTTTACCTCCAAAGGCTTGTTTTTTATTCGTGTCAACGCAAATGGGGTTCAAGCGCAACGCTACCATCCTTTTGAAGGGTTCACCAATATTTATAAGGCTTTGTCGAAGGACGATTTGATGCGCACACGACAGCGTCAATCCCGCTCGCGCGACAAGCAATCACGTGATGACATTGTTTTTCAGTTTT
>JADYZK010000277.1 GCA_020853175.1 Bacteroidales bacterium | reverse complement strand
TGGAAAACATACCAGTTCACCGACAAAACTTTCGGTGTGTTGCTGCAGTACCCGAACTCGGAAGGTGCAGTGGAAGACTACCGCGCTTTCGCAGAAAAAGCCAAAGCAAGCGGCGCCTTTGTTTGCGTAGCTGCCGACATCCTCGCCCTCGCCCTGCTCAAAGCACCGGGTGAATGGGGCGCCGACTGTGCCGTGGGCAATACCCAGCGCTTCGGGGTTCCGATGGGCTTCGGCGGACCACACGCTGCCTACTTCGCCGTTTCCGAAGAATTCAAACGTCAAATCCCCGGCCGCATCATCGGTGTGTCGGTGGACAAACACGGTCGCCGCGCCCTGCGCATGGCCCTGCAAACCCGCGAGCAACACATCCGCCGCGAAAAAGCCACCTCGAACATCTGCACGGCCCAGGCCCTTTTGTCGAACATGGCCGCCATGTACGCTGTGTACCACGGTCCGGAAGGCATCAAAGGCATCGCACAACGTGTGCACAACATGGCCGTGAGCCTCGCCGAAGCCCTCGGTAAAGCCGGTTTCAGCACTGCCAACGCGAACGTTTTCGACACCGTACGGGTAAACATGCCTTCGGCAAAACTGGCAGAGATCCGCAGCAAAGCCGAAGCCGCCGGTTTCAACTTTTTCTACGACGCCTCAGGTTTGCAAATAGCCCTCGACGAAACCACACTCGAAAGCGACCTTAACGACATCCTCGCCGTATTTGGCGCAGGCAGCATCAAAGCCGTGAACGGTGGCCGCATCCCGGCTGCACTTGTACGCGAATCTGCCTACCTCACGCATCCGGTGTTCAACAGTGACCACACGGAAAGCGACATGATGCGCTACGTGAAACGTCTGGAGAACCGCGACCTGTCGCTCATGCACTCCATGATTTCCCTCGGTTCGTGCACCATGAAACTCAACGCCGCCAGCGAGATGATTCCGGTGAGCTGGGCCGAGTTTGCCAACATCCACCCGTTTGCGCCTGCCGATCAAACGAAAGGTTACGCTCAAATCATCACCGAACTCGAGCAATACCTGTGTGAAATCACCGGTTTCGACGCTTGCAGCCTGCAACCCAACTCGGGCGCCCAGGGTGAATACGCGGGACTCATGATCATCCGCGCCTACCACCAGGCGCGTGGCGACCACCACCGCAACGTGGCCCTCATTCCACAAAGCGCCCACGGCACCAATCCGGCCAGCGCCGTGATGGCCGGCATGGAAGTGGTTGTAGTAACCACCGACGAACGCGGCAACATCAATGTGGACGACCTTAAGGCCAAAGCGGAACTACACGCCGCCAACCTGTCGTGCCTCATGGTTACTTACCCGAGCACACACGGTGTGTTTGAAACGGCCATCAACCAGGTTTGCGACATCATCCACCAGCACGGCGGCAAGGTGTACATGGACGGCGCCAACATGAACGCCCAGGTAGGACTCACGAGCCCGGCCACCATCGGCGCCGACGTGTGCCACCTCAACCTGCACAAAACCTTCGCCATTCCGCACGGCGGCGGCGGTCCAGGCATGGGCCCCATCTGCTGCAACAACAGTCTGGCCCCATACCTGCCCAAACACGTGTACGCTGAAACAGGAGGCGCCGAAGGCACCACCGCCGTAAGCGCGGCGCCCTGGGGCAGCGCGAGCATCCTGCTCATTTCCTATGCCTACATCAAAATGCTGGGCGGCGAAGGTGTGACCGATGCCACGAAATACGCCATCCTCAACGCCAACTACATCAAAGCGCGTCTGGAAGGCGCCTACCAGGTGTTGTATGTGGGTGAAATGGGCCGTTCGGCGCACGAACTGATCATTGATCTGCGTCCGTTCAAAAGTCTGGTGGCTGCCGAAGACGTGGCCAAACGCCTGATGGACTACGGTTTCCACGCACCCACGTTGTCGTTCCCTGTGGCCGGCACCATCATGATTGAGCCTACGGAAAGCGAAAGCAAAGCCGAGCTCGACCGTTTCTGCGACGCCCTGCTCGAAATCCGCAAAGAAATCGACGCCGTTGCCGACGGCACCTTCGAAGGTGAAAACAACCCGCTGCACAACGCACCACACACCATCGACGAGGTTACGGCCGACAACTGGTCGTACCCGTACAGCCGCGAAAAAGCCGCTTTCCCGCTGCCTTACCTGCGCGGAGGGTTTAAGTTCTGGGCCACGGTGGGCAGGATTGACGGAGCGTACGGGGATCGCAACCTCGTTTGCACTTGTCCTCCGATGGAAGAATACGTGTAACTGTCATCCCAGCCCCTTTTTCAGGGGCGTGGGATCTGTCTCTTTACTGGGATGACAAAAAGCCCGGGGCCTGTTGTGGGTTCCGGGCTGTTTTTTGTCATCCCAACCCCTATTTCAGGGGCGTGGGATCTGTTCCTTACAGGATGACAAGAGGCTAAGGTTAGCCAGGCTGAGAATTTATTATAAAATGTTGATGCTTATAAGTTCCTCAAGGGTAATTGACCGCGTATATCCGAATTGTTCAAGGCCTTTTTTGAGCTTTTTATCTCCTGTCCAGAGCTTCGCATCCAAAAATTCAGCCAGCACGACAAACGCTAAGTCATCCATATCGGTAGCGCGTACCAATGGGATTGCTTTATGCCAAAAGTCGAATGGGATTTGCTCTTCTGATATAAGTTGAATGCTGCTGAAAATTTCATCGCGGATATCCTCAAATGTTGATTCACTCATGCCATTTGTGAGCATCAATAGTTTATCCTTATGACGTTGGATTTCTGTCCTTACAAGGTTAGGGGCAAAAAAACTGATGTTCCGACGGCCATAGATCAATATCTGACCGATGGCTGCAGAAGGGTTTAAGATGGCACTGAAAATGATGTTGGTATCGACGACTACTTTCATGAGGGTTTCATGAATCGATGTTTATTCTCTTCCCACCAAGTCTTGTTTACATCCTTTGCCAAAGCATCAATGTCCTCTTGAGTCGCTTTGCTTTGAGCAACATTTTCCCTATACTTGATGAAACGTATCATCAATTCAAGGTCTTCCCAGGAGATGTTGGCTGGAAGCCTTATAATAACCTCCTTATCAGTTCTTTCCAGTATCATTTTAAATGATTTCAATACAAATATACTTATTTATTTTGAAAAAATGTGGGCTTTTGCGGGGATGACAAGGGTTCAGATTGTCATCCCATAGGGAGCCCGTAGTGACCACAACCTGTAAGCCGCCGCCACTTCCCGTTTCAGTTCCTCCACTGAACCGAAAACAACACCATGTTCACGGGCAAACAGCGCAGGATCGGCGAGGAAAGCCTGCAAATCCGCATCAATTTTTTCGACGTGGATGGTTTCCGTCGTTAGTGCAAGTTCGCCGTTTTTCACCTCGAACCGGTCGCCAAGTTCCTGCACCACCTGTTCGTAGGCCTGCTTCACCAAATGCTGAAAAGCCACAAACATTTGTCCGGACCAAAACGACGGGAAGCCCTGGTACACCGGATTCAACCTGTTCTGGTACAAACGGGTAACGGCGTTTAAAAGCGCAACGGTTTCGGGGCGCAGTCCCAGTCCTTCCAAATCCGCCACATGGTACCCGAAGGTCTTTTCGGCAACCGGGTCGTTGGCCCAGAGGGGACTGTCTGTATAATCCAGGAGGAATTTGAGTTGCATGGGGTAAAGGTAGGTTCTTACAGGATGTCCCACTCCTTTCGTCACCATTCCGACATAATGGGCATTAGCGACGAGAAAAACTTGGTTTGTAGTATGCACATGTCAAAATAATCTTGTATACTTGCCTTTGGCAGGTTGCATTTTAAAAATTCAAAAGTTACAAGTTAAACGATATAATAATAATGAATTATATACACTTTACAGAAAAATTTATGAGGCAGGTGGAAGGATCTGCTCATGAAGACATTATTTATGAGAGAATTCATAAATTGGAAGGCTGTGATGACCTAAAAAATCTTAACTCTATAGACAGATATAAAGGGGATGTGTTCGCTTATAAATTACTTAAAGCGTATACTTCACGAATTCTAATAACTGTAAGAAAAATATTAATTGATAATGAAGATATTAACTTTTACTTTGTCATGGATTTTATTCCTAAAAAAAGTTTTGGGCATGAATGGGGAAATGTTATACATCCTAAATTAGTTGATGGCAGTTGGATAGAAGAAAACCAAATATCAACAATTGAAATAGAGAAGGCTAAAGACGAATTTAGAAGAATCCAAGATCAAAAAAAATCTACTAAACCAACACCTCCTCAAGAACTTATTGGTTGGCTTGATAAATTTAGTGCTAAAACCAATCTTGACATTCTTGAGTTTGAAGAATGGGCTAGTTATTCATCTAATCCTAACCAATCTGGGTTAGAAGATAAATATTTTTTATCTTTCAAAAATTTAATTTCTTTAATTGTCCATGAAAATTATCATTCATTAGAATATTCAGAAATTAAGCATAATTTATTTATTATTGAAAATGAAAAAAAAGAAGTTGGCTTACTATTCAGTAGGCATATAATTGGCGAAAGGAATAATCCAATCTATGTAATTAGGGGAGGGGCCAATCTTCATAAGCAAAAAAACAACTGGGAGGAAATAGTTTATAAAGCCCAGTTGTTAGAAATCGACATAGAGAACAACTTGGAGATCCTTACGAAAAAATCTTTTCGAGCATACCCAAAATGGATACTTAATGAAAATGAATATAATTTATGGGAGGTAATTCAGCGGCATAATAAGGAGAATTATAACTTATCGCTCCTTCCTGAGCAAATTAATTTTTTAAATGATTTCAAATTTCCAACTTACATTAATGGCCAAGCAGGAAGTGGAAAGTCTACTATGCTTTACTACTTATTTGCAAATGTATTCAGTCATAAAATAGCTGGTGAGTTTAAAGGGGATATTATTTTCCTAACAGAAAATGAAGGTCTAATTGAGCAAACTAAAAATACTATTGTAGGTTTATTGAATAGTAACCCAGATTTTCATCTTGCGCTTTCCCTTGAACAACAAAACGATGTTAAGCAAAGTTTTATCACATTTTTGGATTTCCTCCGTGGATTTCTTCCTGATTTTGAGGTAAATAATTTTCCTAAGGAAAAGTATATGGACTTTGCCAAATTTAAAGCCCTATACAATAAAAAGCATCAAAGAAGATACTCTGCAGAAGAAGTTTGGTTTGTAATAAACACATATGTATTGGGATATGATGAAAATGAAATAATAGATACAAAAGAAAAATATTTAAATAAAGTTGTCCGTGATTTTCAAATTATTCCAGTTGAATTATTTAAAGATATATTAGAAGACGCATTTCCATATTTTAAAAAACTAATTGAGGAAGATAAGTTTTGGACAAAAACATCACTTGCTAGAAAAATTCATAAATTATTTCCTGATAAACTACCCAAACATTACATAACAGTTTTTTGCGATGAGGCTCAAGACTTTACACGCATTGAATTGAGATTAATCATTTATTCGTCTGTCTACATGAATTATAATTTGGCATTACAAGATCAAATTCCAATAGTTTTTGCAGGAGATGCCTTACAAACTGTTAGCCCAAACAGATTTACTCTTAAACGGCTTAAACAAATGTATTACAGTATTTTTGAGGAATCAAAATATGTTTATAGTAAGGAGAGACAGGATAGAACTATTTATACTCCTACTTACAACTACCGTTCGTTGGAATCCATTGTCCGAGTGTCTAATTTTATACAACAGTTCAGATATAGGTTTTTAGATGAAGATATGTATATCAAACAACAATCTAAAAGGACATCAAATAACGCGTTAATTCCGATGTTGCACTACAAAGAGTGGCTGACTCAACCTAATAATTTCGAAATTTATAGAAATAAATTTAAATATAAATCATTTATTATACCTTCTGACCTTAACGAAGATGATTATTATATAAGAAAAAATAATGATATATTTCCTTATAAAATTGAAATTGACTCTGAGGGGAATGAAATTATAAAAGGTGAATTTGCTGATGTAAAAAGTAGTATTAATGCTAAGGGTGCAGAATATAGTGAGGTTGTTGTATGTGGATTTGGAGATCAATATATTGAAGAATTTGGTCATCTATTATTAAATTCTATTAATGAATACAATAACTATAAATATAAATTTTTCTTCAACAAACTTTATGTGGCCATTACTAGAGCTCAAAATGAACTTATTATAATCGATAGTAAAAATGCTGCAGATAAATTTTGGATTCCACTTTTTGAGTCCGTCAACAGCATGCCGTCTTCATGGGAAAACTATCAAGAGTTGGATGAGGTTCTACTAATAAATCCTAAATCTCTAACAAACGTAAAGGAGAGTACTAAGGAAGATGCCCTTGCAAATGCGAAAAAAGATAAAGAGCAAGGTATTTTAGATAAGAATGCTGTTCGGCTTATTTTAGCTGCAAATATTTTTCAGATTCTTGGAGAAAACCAAGAAGCAAATGAATGTCACGGCTACTCTAATTTGATAAAGGGAAATTGGCAAAAAGCTGGAGATTATTTTTTAAATGCTGGCAATAGGGAACTTGCATCTGATTCTTATTTTAGAGGACAGGTTTGGGATAAAATTTCTAGAGGATTGGAGGGCAATGTGCACGAAGCTAGGGTTCTGATAGCTAATTTGATGAAAACAGGCACATGGGGAAGCGAGGATATTAAAATCGCATATGACATTAGAAATTTTCTACATGATGTTTTGAAGGATGTTATTTGGTATACCAAATTCAGTGAAAAATTACAAAATTATGTCAACACCATATCAAGTGTTGAGATTAAAAGAGATTTAGCTTTTATTATCGAAAGCATTATTAAGGATGATGATTATGTATTATGGCGTGTTGCAGCCGAACTGTATTATTCCAGTAGTCAACTTGAAAAGGCGATTGAAGCTTGGGAAAAATATGTTTTTGAGAATGAAGTGCCTAGATTGCCAGCAAACTATATTAAATCTAAGCTACAAATTGCGAAGAACCAAGGTAATGTGGAAGAAGAGTTGCTCTGGATAGGTAGATTGATTTCAGATCGATTGGCATTGCAAAACAACGAACATATTGCACTTGCAACTAATTTATTAAATTTATTATCGAAATATGGATATGAAAACATTTCAAATGAAAACTTACATGAAATAGATGAGTATATGTTTTTATCCTTAATTATTACAGGGAAAAAAGAAAACCTACATCAATTTGCTCAAAAATTAGAAAAACACTCTACAAATGATTTAACAAGAGTTGCCTTTTATAAGAATGCAATTTATTTAACTAATGATGAAACTACATCATTATTTTTAAAAGAACGATGGGCGTTTTTTCAAGCCAAATTACTTAAAAACAAAAGTGGAAATCTCGAGGATTCAGAAAGCATAGTCAAGGAGTTGAATATGATATTTGAGAATGAAGATTTTCCATTTGAAAAAAGTAACTATCCATGGACTGTGAATGAAATATCAAGAATTAGTTATGTTCCTCAACTTATATCTGAAAATCCACCTAACCATTTAACAGATATTGAAATTTCTTATTTCAGAAAATTTAAGAAAATTCAACTTAAAAATTTGGGAAAATACAATCTAATTCTCGGTGATAATAATTCTGGTAAAACATCTCTACTCGAAGCATTGTTATTTTCTAATATTCCAAATCAACAATTGTCTTATTTGTCATTTACTCATAAACTTAGAAGGAATGGCACAACTTTAAGTACTAATGAAATTATAGAAGATATTAAGACTATTAATACTCCTGAAGATCAGCATATCACCTATTTTATTGCTAATGGAAGACATAGTTGGGAATATACGTTTAGATCACCGAGCTTTGAAGAAATTCAAAATAAGATTAATAGTGATATTGCTGATCCCAAAAATTATTTAGTAATAAAAAAGGAGAATTCCAATATAGATCTTCAATTTAGTGATTCACTAACTACTATAATAAATCAGGCAACATTTGATATTCCTTTTATTCCGTTTGGAAAAGGGTTTTCTAGTGACCTTGCAAATATGTATTATGAGCTTATAGGCAGCAAAGATCGAAAATCAAAGGATAAATTTTTATCTACAATTAGACTTTTTATTCCTAAGATTTATGCAATAGAAATTCGGCCATCAGATGACTCTATTATTATTGAAGAAAGAATTGATGATGACAATTTTAAGACTTCTCCATTGTATAATTATGGCGAAGGTGCAAATAAGTTATTTAGGATTTTAATGCAGATTTACAATGCTAAAGGCAAACGTTTAATGATAGATGAAATTGATGCAGGAATTCATTATAGCAGGTTTAAAAATTTCTGGAAAGTAATACTTAATGCTGCCAAAGACTTGGATGTGCAATTATTTGTTACCACTCATAATGAAGAGTGTATCAATTATTTTCATGAAGTCCTCTCCGAAGAAGAGTTTAATTGTTGCAGACAAGATTCTCGTTTAATTACTTTGGAATTTCTTGAAGATGAAGACAGAGTAATATCGATAATTAGGGACTTTGAAAGTTTTGACTATGCAATTAAACATAAATTAGAAATCAGAGGAGACGAATGAAAAAAAATATTAATATATATGTAGAAGGGGAAGGAGAGATTTGTTTTTTTTCTATCCTTTTAAAGCATCATTTTGATTATAATCTCCAATTTCAAAAAGTTGGAGATTATACTAACATGATCTATAAATCAGATTATTTTACTGTAAACTTGAGGCCTTTCAATCTTGATTTGGTGGGAGGAGGTATAGATGGTAAGAAGATTAGACAAGTCGCAAATGAGATAAAAATAAATATAGAAAAGAAGGAAACTAATATATTAATTATTGATGCGGACACTGAATCTCATAAACCTGCTGGCGGCTTCAATAATAGGTATAAATACCTTGAAGGATTAAAACTAGAATTTGGAATTGAATTTTATTTTTTTTTAATTCCTGACCATAATAATCAGGGAAACTTAGAAACGCTTCTTGAAAATCTTGTTAGTGAAAAAGGTAAACCCTTCTTTAAGTGTTTGACTAACTACTCAAGTTGTTTAGCTGAACTGTTAAAAATTCAAGTCCCGGTTGAGTTAAATCGGGTTGACGATTTTAATAAAAAGAAATTTGAATGGTATATTTATAATATGCTTGGAACAAAATATGCTAATGAAACTTCTTTGTCAAAAAGGGACTATACGAGAAATGAACTTTGGAATCTTGACTCTGACTCTCTTCTCCCTTTATTAAACTTTCTTAAAACTTGTCTTCCCATATCTTCACTTCCTAGTAATACATAATATGAAAATAAAATTTATTATTGTTATTTAGTATGTCTCAAGCGGGCTTATATTTGGATGTGCCTGTGTCCGCCCGAAGACTGCGGTGGCGTACCCGGCTACTACCGCCTCCTGGAAGTGATGGCCGACCCCAAACACCCCGATTACGCCGACATGTTGGATTGGCTCGGAGGTGTGCCGTACAATCCCAATGCATCGCCTTTTGAATGAGGTCAGCTTTATTGTTTCACCCATTCCCCCCACGGAATCACAAACGGCAAAACCAATACCCAAACGATAAAAAACATCGCCATGCCGGTAGGGTAGGGTTGGTTGTTTTTGATGGCCGGATAAGCAACGACCAAAAGCCAGGCGCCTTTGTAAATCAATTGCAGAAGCAGGACGGGGGAAAAAGTCATTGGCTTCCAAAGCCCCAATACGGACAAAATGGCAATCGCCAACCACAAACAACCGACCAATTTCATGAGGTCGGTCGTTGGGTAGGCATTTTGAAAAATGGCAGAAGTTGCTGTTTTTGGAAAAAACAACGACGTGGTTCCAATCCAACCCGCAACCACAATGTTTGCAAGGTAAACCAGTTTGATGGCTGTCATTTATGGTGTTTTATAAAAACTGTTTCCGCTTTTTACCCCACCAACCGTTTGTCCCTCGCCACATATTTTGCAAATCCCAGCAAAGCACCTGTAACCATGATGTTCCTGAAAAAGTTGACCATTTCGAGTTCTTTTTCACGCGCCAAATCCGCGGCCATGGTTTCAATTCCGGTTTCGTGTCCCATAGCTCTGGGAAGGTGAACCAACACGGCCATCAGGATGACGTAAACTGCCATCATGGTGTACGCCAGTTTGTCGTATTTGCCCATTACCGCACTGACGATAAACAGCAAGATGCACACCAGCGTAAAATAGTTCCAGAAATAGGGAAACGGCAGGTAGTCGGGTACAAAGGCGGCGCCCACTTCGGGTTTGCCCAAATGCAGACCTACGTACAACAAAAAGGATAACGGGAACAAATACCGACCGATGTTTAAAATTTTGTCCATGGTTGCTGCTTTTAATGGTGAATGACACCACAAAGATGCCGGACATCCACTTTTCCCAACGATGACAAAAGTCTACAATTTCGATTTCAGTCGGCTGAACACGTCTTTGTTGATGCCCAGGTAAGAGGCTATTAATTTGCTCGAAACCCTGGTCATCAAATTCGGTCTGTTTTCCATCAGCCATTTTATCCTGTCCAGGGCCGAAAGCGCTACAAAAGTATTGAGGCGGTAAATGGCATTGGCATAAGAGGCCTCCAGGATTTGTTTGTAAACCTTGTCGAATTGCGGCACACTTTCCATCATTTCCTGAAACCCATTTCTGTCGATGGCCAACAGTTGGGAAGGCTCCACGGTTCTGATGTTTTCGTTGGCCGGTTGTCCACTGCCGAAACTGATGAGTTCACTGCACCAATGGTCTTCCAGCACAATGTCGCGGGTGGTTTCGTTCATGTCGTGGTCGTACACATACACCTGCAAACAACCTTTGGCAACGAAATAAACGTATTTGCAAACTTCACCCTGTTTCAAAAGTTGTTCGTTTCTTTTGGTTTTTATGGTAGTGAATTTTGACAAAACAAGATCCAGGTTGTCCAGGTTGTTGCCAAGTCTGCTGATCAGATGTTGCCGTAAAACGTCTTTCATTGTTTGGTTCAAATGCTTGATTTGCCACAGTGTTTCAACAAAAGTACCCAACTTTTTAGATTGTACGCATCACCGTACCTTGCGCCCAAAATCCTTCCACCATGCCCGCACTCAAACCCTCCGACTGGCTCCGAAACCACCCGTACGACAACTTCACCGACAAATACGACGGCTTTTTTCTCAACATGGCAAGGGAGACGGCAGGTTTGCTCAAACCTGCGCTGACGGGTTTGCTGGAGGATACGCATGTCAACGAACTGGCACTTTCGCTGGTCTGCTGGTTTGAAGACGAGGTGTACGGGTTCGGTTTATGGGAAACCCTGCGCACAACAAACACGGATTTGTACGGCGTGCCCATCCCGTTTCTCGATCTGGACGGATACTCCGACGAAGTTTTGAACGTACAGGATGTCCACTTTTTGCTTTGGCTCAAAATCACGGAAATGAGCGGTCATTGGATTGCGCCCGACGAACCTGTTCTGGAAGGCCTGGCCCGCGAATTTTTGGCGATGTGTGAAACCAACATGGAACACCTGCCCGCCGGCAACACGCGTTTTTTCAGTCGGATCACGCCTGCAAACAACACGCCTTTTGAAAAGGTGCGCTCTGCCATGTTCCTGTTCGCCACGTCCAATTACCTGACGGGGTTGAATTATGCCGAAGAGGTTTTGAATGCGATCACCGAAGCCGGCGAGGACGAAAATCCGCTGTCGCCCGACCTCCTGCACCCGGCCATCGAACACGACGTGGTGTTCAGAAACATGAGACCGTTTTACGGGGTACCGCTGCACACCTGGTTTTTGTCGGTGGTGCCCTGTCCGCCCGAAACGGCGCAGGCCATACGCGGCACCATGGAAAACCTGACGGGCATTTATGTGTACGTGGGCCGCTCGGAAGGCAACCACTACCTGCTGAAACACCCGTTTACCGATCGTTCGTTTGAGGTGGATAAAAATTCCATGTCGTTTAAGGGACTGCAGGTGGGGCATGCCGTTTTGTGCGGACTGGTGTTTTGGAAACAGCATTTTTGGGCAAGCGGTTGGGCCGTGCTCGACACACGTTCGACGCTTGCGGACTTGCGCAAACATTACATCCACACACCCAAAAGTGTGGATTGGTACGCCTGGACGCCGGAATTGCGACAGGTGAACGAGCAACGCACGCAGTTTCTCGTCGATGTTTTCAGGAAAACGTACGGTACACTTCCTGCGGTGGCGCCAAACACTGCGGTCGTAAACGCTTTGTTGCAGGATTTTATGAAACAATTGGAAGCGCTTCCGATGGAAAAAGGCGCCAGGGCAGTACGCCGTTACGAAATTCCCGTGGATGTACCCATGGAAAACGACGGCCATGCCATTTGTGTATGGCCGGGCCGCGGTTTGTTTTACTCTGTAACGGTCGCGTCGGCCTTGGAGTTGCTGCAAAAACCGGATCTGAAAAATACCGAAACCAAAAGACTGGTTGAATTGCTGACGGAGGTGGATTCTGTTCCTTTTCGCGAAGACCTGCTCGCGCAATTTCCCGATGTGGACCTGTTTTTTGCCGTAGGCGACTCCGGTGTCGACGGCCGCAAGTGGATCGACCTTTTCGCCCGTGTTATGGTGCCGGAAATGTACACGTATGTTTTTGCGAATGTGTATTTGTAACCCTGTTTAGTTGCACGAGCAATTCGCATCCGAAAGCGACGTGGCCAACACGTTGATGACGCCGGAGGTGCCCGCCGGCGCACACACCTGAAAGGTCGCGGTAGTTGTGGCAAATACTTGCGTAAAGTTTCCCCAGGGCGTTAAATAATCAAGCGTAAACGGAGGCGTACCGGTAAACACGGCATCCACATCGGTGCAGGTGCCGGCGCAGAAATCGGTGGTGGCCGTAAGTGCTACCGTCGGTTCGGGGTTCCACACCACCACCACGACATTTGAAAAATCCAGACACGGGTCGGTAGGATCCACGTTGCCGTTGAGGTTGTTGCCCGCCACCGCCGTGATGTAGTAGGTGGTACCGAAGGTCATGGTGGCCGGATTGAACGTAAAAGTTGGTGTGGCGGACGTCGCCAACGCGCTTGTCAGTGGATTGGCCGGATCGGTATACAACACGTATTGTAAAAGGT
>JADYZK010000276.1 GCA_020853175.1 Bacteroidales bacterium | reverse complement strand
ATTGAGCAGGAATATGGGCAAAAATTGTCCAAATGAGAAGGACAAAAAAGAGTATTTTATTGTTCATCGTTTGTGATTTTATGTAACAAAACTACACATTTTTGATTCCGTTTTTATTTTTGATTTTCAATACGCGGAAACAAGCGGCTAACCACTTGTGTGCGATGGTCGAAAATGGTTTGCAGTTGACATTTCACAAAAAGCCAATGGGCTATTTTTCCCAGAAACCCGAAAGGTAAGAGGTAACTCACGATGTCTTCCATTTCAACGCCGCCCTCCACTTGCTTGAAATGGTGTTCGTGGTGCCACATCTTATAGGGCCCAAATCGTTGTTCGTCAACAAAAAATTTCTTGTCAGACACATGGGTAATTTCAGTCACCCAATTCATGGGAATTCCTGCTATCGGTTTCACAGTGTAGGCAATGATTTGTCCGGGATACATTTTCCCTTCGGCACCGGCTTTGATGACAAAACCCAAAGAGGCAGGAGTGATTTTTTGAAGGTTGTGTGGCGAACTAAAAAAGTCCCATACCTCATCAAGGGAGGCGTTAACAAAGAGTCGCGTATGCAGTTGGTACATTGGTTTTTTGTTTAATAAACATCCTGTTTTCAAAAAGGTTCTGTCAATCAAAGTTAAATTTTCATATAAAATGGACTTTCTAAGCCAACAGCGAGGCCTTTCGACAAGCCAAAGAACTTTTTTTGACATTAAAAGAGCAACTAAAACTTGTTTTGTTAATTTTACCGATTCTAAAAAACGATTCATCATGATGAAAACCAAACCACGCCTAAGTTTCTGGCAGATATGGAACATGAGCTTCGGCTTCATGGGGATACAAATGGGCTTTGCCTTACAAAACGCCAACGCGAGCCGCATTTTGCAAACCTTTGGCGCTGACGTAGAGCATCTCTCTTGGTTTTGGTTGGTAGCACCCATCACCGGTATGATCGTTCAGCCCATCATTGGCCATTATAGCGATCGCACCTGGAACCGCCTTGGCCGCCGCCGCCCCTATTTCCTTTTTGGAGCCATTATGACGGCAGTGGGATTGATTTTGATGCCCAACTCACCCATGTTTGCTTCCATTTTGCCTCCCTTGTGGATTGGCGCCGGTATGCTAATGGTGATGGATGCCTCAGTGAATATCGCTATGGAACCTTTCAGAGCTTTAGTAGCCGACAAGCTGCCTACTGACCAGCGCACCCTTGGATTTTCAGTTCAAACGCTATTAATTGGTATCGGTGCCGTTGTTGGATCGTGGTTACCCTATGTGATTACCAACTGGTTTGGCTACGACGAATTGGCCGGAGAAGGCATCGTTCCCATGAGTTTGAAACTTTCCTTTATTGTAGGTGCCATTGTTTTGGTGTCCTCCATTTTATGGACCGTGTTTACCACCAAAGAATATTCACCTGAAGAGCAAGCCTCCTTTGATGACCACCAAGGCGAAGAGGTGGAAGAGTCCTCCTCAGGAATCATGGAAATCTTCAAAGATTTTGCCCAAATGCCCGCCACCATGAAGCAACTGGGATTGGTACAATTTTTCTCCTGGTTTGCTTTGTTTTCGATGTGGGTATTCACCACCCCGGCTCTTGCGCAGCATGTGTGGGGCTTATCGCCACACGACCGCAGTTCAGCAGCCTTTAACGAAGCAGGCGATTATGTGGGTGTTATTTTTGGTGTTTACAACTTGGTAGCCGCCCTTTTTGCAATGGCTTTACCGGTGATTGCCGCCAAAGTGGGCCGCAAACGTACCCATGCCATTAACCTTGCCATTGGTGGACTGGGTCTTATCTCCATTGTTTTTGTCACCTCACCCGAAATGAAATGGTTGCTCAACCTGAGCATGATAGGAGTTGGTATTGCTTGGGCCAGCATTTTGGCTATGCCTTACGCCATACTTGCAGGAAGCATTCCTGCCCGCAAAATGGGCGTTTACATGGGTATCTTTAACTTTTTCATCACCTTTCCACAAATTGTGAATGGCGTTTTTGGAGGCCCTATCGTGAAGTACTTCTACAACGGAAATGCAATCTATGCCTTAGTAGCAGCCGGAGTCATGCTGCTGTTAGGAGCCATTTCGGTTGTTTTTGTAAAAGATACTGACGATATTGTTCAATAAAATATCCCGTCAGGTTCAGAAAAAAAACTGATCACCTCCAACGGGATCACTTCCTTTTAAGGCTGAATGTTTTGCACACACTCGCGAATTTTTGCGCATAAAACCGATCCATTGCCAGAGCAATAACCTGCTTGTTGACAATGCACTTTCATGTTGTTATCAAACAAAATCGAAAACGGAGGTTTAACACCCATCGCTCGCTGAAAATCACCATTGATGTCGTAATAGAATTCAAGATCAAGCTCTTGTGCATCAAGCCACGGCTTAACCTGATAAGAAGCGGTGGCGTTGTCGGAGCAAATGGCAATCAAACGTACTTTTTGTTCCAAGAGGGAATCTTGCATCACCTGATACATATTTTTAAGATTCTCAGCAGAAGATTTGTCAGTGAGCTTCCAAAAAACCATTAAAATAGGACTTCCCGTAGAATGAATCGTTGCCGCATCTACATGGATTCCTCGGCTGTTGATGAGCTTTACTGATGGAAGAACATGTTTTTGCGCCTGGCTTGCAAAACTGCAAAGCACTAAAAGCAGCAACGAAAATGACGCTCTGCTCATTTGTAGGGTATTAGCTTTCATAAGTTTAGGTTGTTGTTGCCACAAAATTAACCTATCCAAAAAACTAATGCAACTTTTTTGATGTTTATTTAAAAGGTAACCCAAGTTTAAAACAAAGAATGAGCATTCATCAGCAAAAAAGATCAGCAATTTTAATTGAATTGTAAAGCAAACAACCAAGATGCGATAACCCTAAGCAAACTTCACAAAGCCCATTAAATCAAAATTACTTATGGAGGAAAGGCTTGAAGAGTTGTTACTTCATTTTTAAAACAAGACAATGTGCACCAAGGATGAAGGTCAAAAACTAAACATAAAGAGAGAAAAAACCCTTTACTTCCTCAACAAACTCAGTATTTTATCAGATAGAGCTTTCACATCCAGCGATTCGCCTTTGACAATGATATGGGCTTGACTGTAAAAAATATTACGCTGCCGCAGACTTTCTTGAATATAAGGCAGCAACTCGTGTTCGGCTTTGTTTGCAATCAACGGCCTTTTCTTTTTGGAAGTTTTGAGACGCTCGACAATGCTGACCGGCGCCATGCGAATATACACCGTAATGCCGTTTTCATTCATCCAATGGATGTTGTCATAAAAACAAGGTGTTCCACCACCGGTGGCAATGATGCCTTGGGGAATATTTGCTGTTTCCTTCAACAAGCCGCTTTCAAGCTTTCTGAACAAGGTTTCATCATAACGATGAAAAAAAGCGCCAATCTCAATTTTGTATCGCTCTTCAAACAAAACATCTAAATCATAAGAAGGCAGATCAAGCACTGCCGACAATCGTTTGGCGGCAGTGGATTTTCCTGAACCCATATAACCGATCAGGTAAACGCGCATCTTTTTTGATTGATGTTTGATGAATGCGGACTTAAAGGGGGCAAAAATTTATTTACGACCGATGACCCTTTTAGCAGCTTCAACAATGTCGTTAGTGTCGAGTCCATAGGCGGTGAGCAGCTCTTCGGGTGTTCCGCTCTCTCCGAATTGGTCATCTACAGCTACCATCTCAATAGGAGAAGGAAGGTGACGACCCAGCAATTGAGCGATGCTGTCGCCCAAACCACCATTGCGTTGGTGTTCTTCGGCAGTTACCACACAGCTTGTTTTACGCACCGATTGAAGCACTGCTTCCACGTCTAAAGGTTTCACAGTATGTATGTTAATAAGCTCAGCATTGATACCTTCACTGCGTAATAATCGGAGTGCCTCAATGGCCTTCCACACCAAATGACCGTTGGCAAAAATGCTGACATCGGCACCTTCGGCCAGTACATCGGCTTTGCCAATGATGAAAGGGCGGTCTTCGGGAGTAAAATTAGGCACTTTAGGGCGGCCAAAACGCAAATACACAGGTCCTTCATAATCAGCAATGGCCATTGTTGCCGCTTTGGTTTGGTTGTAATCACAAGGAACAATGACTGTCATTCCGGGCAACATTTTCATCATGCCGACGTCTTCAAGTATCTGGTGTGTAGCTCCGTCTTCACCCAAGGTGAGGCCGGCATGTGAAGCACAAATTTTAACATTTTTGCTCGAATAGGCCACCGATTGCCTGATCTGATCGTACACACGACCCGTTGAAAAGTTAGCAAAAGTACCTGTAAAAGGAATGTAGCCGCCAATGGTGAGGCCGGCTGCCATGCCAATCATATTGGCCTCGGAAATCCCTACTTGAAAAAACCTTTCGGGAAACGCTTTCACAAACGCATCCATTTTGAGCGAGCCAATCAGGTCGGCACACAAAGCCACAACTTTAGGGTTTATTTTTCCAAGTTCAGCCAATCCGGCTCCAAAACCCGAACGTGTATCTTGATGATTAAAAACAGTAAATTCCATTTGTTTGTTTGATTTTTGATTAATAATCGCCAAGTGTTTGTTCTAACTGGTTCAATGCCAACTCTTTTTGTTCGTCATTGGGGGCCGATCCATGCCATTTGTGGGTTCCCATCATATAGTCAACGCCACAACCCATTTCTGTTTTCATCAGCAGCAAAACCGGTGCACCCTTACCTGTATATTCTTTTGCGATGTGCAGGGTTTCTAAAACCTCATTCATATCATTGCCATCGAACGTCATCACCGACCAGCCAAAAGCTTCGTATTT
>JADYZK010000275.1 GCA_020853175.1 Bacteroidales bacterium | reverse complement strand
TGTATCTGCCAAGCCAACTGCACCACGCGAGGCCAGTTGTCAAAATCGGTGAGCGGAGCGTTCCAGTTGCGTGGCAGTCCGGTGGTTTCGGTGTCAAAAATTAAAAACATAAAAAAGAAATTATATCGCTGATAATGAGTTCGTTAATTAAAACAGCAGTTGTTTACAAAGGTATTTTAAAAATACTGAACTCACCAATGCGATCTAAAATCTTTTTCGTTTGTGTTGTTGAAAGACGATCGCTGATATGAATTTTTTAGGGTTGAATGCTGAACAACAAGGTTATTTTGAGGAGATTACACTGTTGTCAGAACTGGATTTTTGAAGGGGCGCATGAAGTATTGGCTCCGGTTTCATGATAAAACCAAAAGCAATTTAGATAAAATTGAAATGCCCACCCTATATTGTATGGGTTCAAGAAA
Organism: Bacteroidales bacterium; assembly: GCA_020853175.1. Taxonomy (GTDB): domain Bacteria; phylum Bacteroidota; class Bacteroidia; order Bacteroidales; family F082; genus JALNZU01. Next base: position 3,764 of record JADYZK010000275.1, on the reverse strand, counting down.
AATCTATTGTACCACCATTTTCTTTACTATTTGTCGGTCATCGCCGGCGATTAAAAGGGTATAAACACCATTTTCCCATTGCTGATTTTCATTCAATAACATTGATTTTTTCCAAGGATAGGCAGCAACCAATCGTCCGTGGGCATCCAGCACGGTCACTGTTTCATAATGCTGACCATCAAGTGTATGGAGGGAAAAGATGCCTTGTGATGGGTTGGGCGAAAGGCTCAACTGAGGTTTTTCGGTAGAGTTTTCAAGACCCACAAATTGAGATACAACGATGTTGTCAAGCATCAACGGATTGCCATAAAAACTCACTGATTCAAAGGCAATGCGCACATCGGTCATTCCAGCCCACGGACTGAGGTCGAGGGTGTAGCAGGGGCTTCCCCATCCGCTGCCGCACCAGTCAGTAGCCGATTGCGGAAAAAATGTTTCCGTTGCAGGTAAATGCGTGGCAAAACTCCCGTTTCCGTTTTCGCCATAGGTAGCGATGCGTTGCCAGTTGAGGCCGCAGTCGGCGGAAACAAGCACAATAAGCGAATCGCTCACTTGGGTGTAAGCTGCATTTTGTGCATAGGCATGTTCAAAACTCAGATAAGCATTGCTCATCCCGGTCAGGTCGAAAGGCATTGAAACAAGTCTATCGCGTTGATTGATGGCGAAATAAGTGCGAAAGTTGATGCCGGCAGACATGCTTCCGCCGTTACCGTTGGTGGGGAAAATGTTCCAAGTTACATCGTTATCCGGGTTTTCAACTTTCCATGAACCTTGGCTCAATGAGGCTGATTCAAAATCGTCGGTAAAGTAACCGGCTTGACTTCCGATGTGGATAAGATATGTCATTTCAACGGTTGAAGTTCCATAACTGTTGGATGAGGTGAGACTTATGGTGTAATCTCCCAAATTATTGAAAGCAACCACAGGATCTTTAGATGTGGCGTTGGTACCATTTAAAAAAGTAAAAGTATTGGGACTGATACTCCATTGCCAACTCGAAGGCAAACCTACCGAAGCATCGAAAAGCTGCACCGGATCGTTTTGGCAGGCTACGCGAACGCTCGCTTCAATCTGTGCTTCAACCGTACCCGGAAAATCAACTTTAAAGGACATGGTTTCGCCAATGCTTGATATATCAGATATATACACGCCACCTGCAGTGCCATTTTGAAGGAAAGGGTAGGGGTTTGTAGTGTTGTCAAAGGCGGTGCGGCCATGATTGGCGGCAAACATTGCCTCATTTAAACTTCCGCTGCTAGTGGGGCTACCGTTGGGTCTGAAAATGTACACCTCATCCGGGGGTCCACTTGCATTTCCGTTGCCGGCATTGGGATTGATACGGTAAATCAACATGCCCGATTTGGATAACGTACCATCAAAAGTGCCGTCTTTTTTCCGAAATTCAATCAAGAAATATTGTGAAGAAGAATTGGAAGAATGAATCCTGTAAGCGTTGTTCTCATTACTTTGCAGCGGATTGAGGGTATAGGTGCCGCTTTCGGTAATCCACGGAATATCTTCGATCCAGCCGCCATATTTGTACTTCATAAAAGCACCCATATATTGCGGCGGATTGTTGTTGGAAGCCATCACATCCCACGGTCCGACGGGAGTGATGTCGGTGGTTTCGTAACGATATAAGTCGGGTGCACCTAGGCTGTGAAACATTTCATGGCAAAGCACCCCAACGCCACTGCTGTTCAGGCTGGTTTCGAGTTGAAAGTTAAAGTCAAAAACCCTTTTGCCGTTGATAAAAGCATCTTGGGTGTAAAGACTCCAGCGGTGTGGCCAAAGCAAGGTGGACCAGGCTGTTGGACCTCCTTTAACGATAAACACCACATTATCCACATTCCCGTCGTTGTTATAATCAAGATCAATACTTTCCGGAACGGGTGAATTCAAGTTTATATACGCCACTGTGTTGGCCAAAAGCGTATGCTCGCGGTTGGTGCGATCCGAATCAGTTTGATAGCCAATGGGATTGGTCACAGAATTGTAAGGCATATAATAACTTCTCGGAAAAGTATCTTGATACGAACGCACAAAAGCGTCGGTTGTTTTGGGGTAAAACGTTGAGGGTAAATGCAATTGTCCATAAGAAACTTCTTGATAGTAATTTACCATGGAATTGGCATTTGGGGCTGTTGAGTTGAAACGGTTGTAATCAACCATCGTGTCGGAGGTAAATTCATCTTGGTCGCTGAAACGGATGTACATCACCAAATTGTTGAGGGTACCTTCGGCCCTTCCATAGGCGCGGTTGGGTTCGTAAAACCGCATTTCTTGCTGCATAAATTCTCGGCGTGCTTTCATTTGTTGCGCACTGATGTTGGCACTGGGAGTTAACCCAAAAGCTTCAGGATTGCCCTCACCCACTTTCAAGGCAGAAGGTACAAGCTGTCCATTCATTAACTGTGCATAATAATAAAAACCGTCAGTTTCACTTTGGATGATGGTGTAATTTTGGGCATCGTGAAGCCAGTTGTAAAATTCATCGCCTGTGGCAAAACAGTGGATTACAGCGCCATTAGGCTGGGTAACTTCGATTTTCTCGTTTTTTAACCAGGCTGCTTGAGTCGAAAATGGTGTTGCTAAAAGCATGACAAGGGTGGCGATGAGGAGGAAGAGTGAAGATTTTTTTTTCATTTGAAACTTCTGAAGTGAATTTAATCTATGCGTTAGGATTGCAAAAATATATCTTTCAAGTTAGTAAACGACTTTTGAGATTTTTTTCCATTGCAATTGTTATCACGACTGTGTTTTTACTCCAATTACTTTGCCTTTGTGTGATTTTAAGTACTTTTGACCTCCTTAAAAATTAAATGATATGAAATATTTTTCCTTTTTAATGCTGTCCATATTCATCATGCCGATGGCAATGTTTGCACAGCTGAGTGGCGAACGACAGGTTCCTTCCACCAATTATCCCACGATGCAGGCTGTCGTTGACTCCTTGAATCAATACGGTTCGGGCGGAAACGGAATCACTTTTCAACTTACCGGCGGAACGGTTTTTGAATCTTCTCCACTAACGCTCACTGCCACTGGAACTGTTTCCTCGCCGATTAAAATCATGTGGAACGGTGCCTCCTCACGTCCTATCATCAAGTTTACGGCAACAGTTTCCAATGCTGAGGCCGGAATCCAACTTCGCGGTGGCGATTACATCACTTTGGATGGCTTAGATATTCAAGATCAGTCCGATAATCTTGATTATGGTATCTGGATCAGCAGCAGCAGCGCAACAAATGGCGCGCAGCACAATACGGTTCAAAACTGCGTGATTACCCTCAACAAAATGAATCCCGTTCAAACCGTTGGGATTAATGTGGTTCCTGCTTTTGCGGCTACCGAGATTGATGGGAATACCAATCATAACCATTTCTTCAACAATACTTTGCAGAATATGATGATCGGTTACAGCTTCGACGGCGTCAACAGCAACACCACTTTAATGGCTGTTGGAAATGAAGTGAAAGCCATCAACGGCGGCGAGCATATCATTCAAGACCTTGTGATGGCAGGCGTTTTGGTAGACGATCAAAATGGGTTCACCCTTGATGGGGTCACCGTCCGCAACCTCACCCGCATCGGCGAAGGCACTACGGCTCCGGCTGGTTTGTCCACCTTGAGTGGTAACCCCAGTACTCCTCTCGATAACGAATTTGTAATTACAAATAACAACTTCTATAGTTTATCAACATCCTTTACGAGTATTTATGGATGTTATTTGAGCGCGCGTAAAGCCACTTACACTTTTGCCA
>JADYZK010000274.1 GCA_020853175.1 Bacteroidales bacterium | reverse complement strand
TGAAAATGATCGCGTTGGGATCGCATTGGGCCAAATAATTCATTGCAAAATCTCTGGCAGCATATTTACCCGATCTGTCATGTCCTTCCCAACCTTCAACGGCCATAATTCCAGGCACCAAAAGTAAGCTGACACCGGCAGCAGCAAGGGCTGCGGTAGTTTTTTTATTATTGAAAAATTTAGCCAACAGATCGTAAAGAAAGAGCACTCCGAAACCAATCCAGATGGCAAAAGCATAAAACGAACCTGCATAAGCATAATCCCGTTCGCGCGGCTGATAGGGTGTTTGGTTCAAATAAACGACGATAGCTATACCTGTCATCACAAAGAGTAAAAAAACAATCCAAGTATCTTCAACATTTCGTTTCAGATGGAAAAATAATCCGGCTAAACCCAACAACAAGGGCAAGAAATAAAACTTTGCGCGCATGGGGTTTTTCATGCTGTCGGGTAAGTTGGATTGGCTTCCTAACCTGGCACTGTCAATAAAATTGATGCCGCTGATCCAGTTTCCGTTTTCGTATTCGCCTTGAGATTCAACGTCGTTTTGCCTTCCGGTGAAGTTCCACATGAAATACCTGAAATACATGTGCGAAAGCTGATAGGTGGTAAAAAATTTTAGGTTTTCGCCAAAGGTGGGCCGATTAATCACTTGGGTGGTTCCATCGTTTTTTGTGATGCGAATAGGCGTGCCTTTGTCGCCGCCATATCTTTTATAAACGCTGATATGACTTGCTTTTTCACCCCACATACGTGGAAAAACAGTTGTAAAACGGTCGTCATACACCGGAATGGTGCTGGCGCGATTATCAGTAATCACATATTTGCCCACTTTTGTGTCTTTCACATATACCGGCGAACCATCTTTATAATCCACTTTGGGTGCATTATAGTACTGGCCGTAGAGCAGCGGCCAATCGCCGTATTGCTCCCTATTCAGATAGGACAACAACGAAATGGCATCGCTGGGTTCATTTTCATTGATAGGCGTGTTGGCGTTGGCCCGAATCACGATTAAGAAGAAGGAGGAATAGCCGATAAGGATAAACATGAACGACAAAAGAACAGTATTCAAAATGACTTTTCGTTTCAGCTGGGTGTAATATAAACCAAAAACGATAGCTGCAATCAGAATCGCAAAATAAATGATGGTTCCGGTGTTAAATGGCATTCCGAGCGAGTTGACAAAAAACAACTCGAATTTACTGGCGATATTTACAATTTGTGGAATCATAAAACTCATAATGAAACCTAAGATGGCTACCGAAATGATCCCTGCAAGGATGAAACCTTTTGTAGTAGGTTTGAATTTTTTGAAATAAAACACATACACAATAGCAGGCAAGGCCAACAAATTGAGCAAGTGAACGCCAATTGAAAGACCAATCAGATAGGCGATAAAAATCAACCATCGGTAATGATGTGGTTGGTCGGCTACGCGCTCCCAGCGGAGGATGGCCCAAAAAACCACTGCCGTAAAAAACGACGACATGGCATATACTTCGCCTTCAACGGCAGAAAACCAAAAGGAATCGCTAAAGGTATAAGCCAATGCCCCCACTGCTCCTGCGGCTAGCACAGCGTATTGATTGGATTTTTTGTCGGCATCGTCGCCCTTCAGCATAAATTTACGCGCTAATAGGGTAATGGTCCAAAAGAGAAACAAAATGGTAAAACTTGCTGAAAGTGCCGACATGGCATTGATCATCAGTGCAACTTTGCTAAGGTCGCCAAAGGCAAAAAGACTAAAAAAACGACCCAACATTTGAAACAAAGGTGCCCCCGGAGGATGTCCTACCTGAAGCTTGTAAGCGGTAGCAATGTATTCACCGCAATCCCACCAACTTGCTGTTGGCTCAAGCGTAAGGAAGTAAACTACGGTAGCAATTAAAAAGACGACCCAACCTGTGAGGTCGTTAAGTTTTTTAAAGTTCATCCTATCAGGGTTTTAGATAAAATATATCGTAAAAGATTTAAAAATAATGTACAAAAATACGTTTAAGTTTTTAAACTCTGATTTCAAAAAGAAGCTATAGTGCAAGAAATGAAGGTGCTTTGTTTTTTTTAACACAAAACCGCACTTCTTTTAGGTTGAAACGAGTTGCAAATCGAACACCAAAAAACCTGCTCATTCGGCGGCTTGAAGAAAGAAAAAGAAAGAAGTTCCTACGCCCTCTTCGCTTTCATAATCAATTGTTCCACCCAAACGTTCAACAAATTCTTTCACCAAAACTAAGCCTAAACCTGAGCTGGCCTCGCCTTGCGTTCCTCTTCTTGCTTTGGTTTCAAACAAAAAGAGTTTTTCTTTTTGATTTTGAGGAATCCCAATTCCATTGTCGCTTACCGAAATTTTTACTTGATTCTCGATCCGTTTTGCGTTAATTTCTACTTTACCACCCAAGTTGGAAAACTTAATGGCATTGGAGATGAGGTTTCTTAAAATCGTTCCCAGCACCCCGGCATCAGCCCTCACATGTATGAGAGCATCTACGTCAACGGTTGATTTTATCTTTTTAGAAGCCATCTGAGCCTCATAATAATCCAGCGTTCGGTCAACAACATCGCGAAGAGAAACCGGCTGAAGATACAATGTTACTTGGCCGCGCTGAATGGTTGACCATGACAAGAGGTTTTCTAACAGCTCCGAAACACTTTTGGCAGCTTTAAACATCGAATTGGCCAGATTTTTCAACTCTTCAGGATCAAATTGCGTGGATTCTTTGTCAAGAATTTCTGTTAAAAGCAAAAAAGAGTTGAACGGACTTCGCAGGTCGTGGGCAATCACCGAAAAGATTTTATCCTTTTCAGTATTGATTTTTTTGAGGTCGGCTTCATTTTCGAGCAATTGTT
>JADYZK010000273.1 GCA_020853175.1 Bacteroidales bacterium | reverse complement strand
CAAGCTTGTCCTATTCCGCTGCTGGCTCCGGTAATGATGGCAGTTTTAACAGTCGCTGTCATGGCTTATAAGTTTTGAATTTTGTTGGCGATCCAATTTCTTGCGTTTACAAATGCTTCTATCCAAGGCGTTACTTCGTCGTCTTTTCTCCCTTCGGGATAGTAAGGCCATTGCCAGGGAAAGAAAGCGCGTTCCAGGTGGGGCATCATGGCCAAATGCCGACCGTTGTTTGAGCTGATGGCCGCTGTGCCCCAGTCACTTCCGTTAGGATTGCCCGGATATTCTTCTTGCGAGTAGCGCATCACGATAGTGTAATTGTCTTTATAGCAGGGAAAGCTGAACTTACCTTCGCCGTGGGCAACCCAAACGCCGAGTAGTTTTCCCGAGAGGGAGGATAACATCACGCTGTCGTTTTCAGGAATCTCTACATTGATAAACGCCGATTCAAACTTGCCGGAATCGTTGTGCAGCATCTTAATGCGCTCGGGATGGTCGGGGTAAATCAGGTTCAATTCTGCCATCAATTGGCAGCCGTTGCAAACGCCAAGGCTGAGGGTATCTTCGCGATTGTAGAAGTCATCGAGCGCTTTTTTTGCTTTTTCGTTGTACAAAAACGCGCCTGCCCAACCTTTTGCCGAGCCCAACACGTCGGAGTTGGAGAAGCCTCCCACAAAAACAATCATATTCACATCGCTGAGGTTTTCACGTCCTGAAATGAGATCGGTCATGTGCACGTCTTTCACATCGAAGCCTGCCAAATAAAGGGCATAAGCCATTTCTCTGTCGCCGTTCACTCCTTTTTCGCGGATGATAGCGGCTTTAATGCCAGTGGGTTGACGTCGGTGAAGGTCAATGTTATAGTCGGCAGCTTTACCGGTGAAGTCTTTTTGAAAACTGAAAACAAGGTCTTGCTTTTTGTAGTTTTTAAAACGCTGAAGGGCATGTTTGTCACCACTTTGTTTCCGATCGAGGGCGTAAGATGATTGGAACCAAACATCGCGTAAAGTGTTGATATCAAAGATAAAACGCTCCTCATTATGAAAAATATGAATGAAGCGGTCGGAAACAGGATGGCCTAAAACAACAACATTCACCTTGGCCTCTTCTAAAATTTTTAGGGCTTCATCGCCTTTGGAAATCTGAAGAATGAGAGCCGGTTTTTCGCTAAAAAGAATATTGACGATGGATTTTTGTTGCCATTCGTCGAGATTGATTTTTAAACCGTTTTCGGTGTTGGAGAAATTCATTTCTAACAAAGTGGTGATGAGTCCGCCCGCTGAAACATCATGGCCTGAAAGCACTAAATTGTTATTTATCAATTGCTGAACAGCATTAAACGCTTTTGCAAAATATGCAGCGTCAATGACATCAGGAGCCTGGTCGCCAATCAAATTTTGGGTCTGGGCCCAGCTTGAGCCACCCAAATGGAAATCGTCACCCGACAAATCAAGATAAATAAGTTGTGAATTGAGGTCGGGATGCACCCGCGGCTGGATGGTTTTTTTGATGTCGTTTACCTCAGCAACAGCAGAAACCACAACGGTTCCAGGTGATAAAACCTTTTGTCCGTCAGGATATTTTTGTGTCATTGAAAGAGAATCTTTTCCTGTTGGAACATTCACGCCCAGCTCAATGCAAAAATCGCTCAATGCTTTTACGGCTTTATATAGCCGGCCATTTTCGCCTTCGTTTTTTGCCGGCCACATCCAGTTGGCACTTAACGAAACGCTTTCGATGCCTCCATCAATGGATGCCCAGATGATATTGGTGAAGGCCTCTGCAACCGCCAGTCGCGATCCTTTGCGTTCATCAATCAATGCTGCCACCGGCGCATGACCTATGGCAGTAGCAATGCCTTTCAATCCTTGATAATCGAGGGCAACAACACCCAAATTGTTCAATGGAAGTTGCACAGGGCCAAGGGTTTGCTGTGTAGCCACTTTGCCGGTTACCGAACGATCCACTTTATTGGTGAGCCAATCTTTACATGCAACGGATTCTAACTGAAGCACTGCGTTCAGGTATTGGTGCAAAAGTTCGGGCTTAGGATTTATGGCCTTGAAAGTGTATTTCTTGGTTTTGTCGGTCAAAATAGTTTTTGGAGGCTTGCCGAACAGATGTTCCATTTTGAGATCAACTGAACAAGCATTTTCTTTGTTTTGAAAACGTAAAACATGATCGCCTGTTGCTGTACCTACTTCGTAAAAAGGCGCCCTTTCGCGTGCTGCCGTTTGCTTCAATAAGCTAAGGTGTTCAGGATGAATAACAAGGCCCATCCTTTCTTGGGATTCATTTCCGATAATTTCTTTGTCTGACAAGGTAGGATCGCCAAGGGGCAGCTTGTCAATATGTATGATACCCCCGGTTTCTTCCACCAATTCTGACAGGCTGTTGAGGTGTCCTCCGGCTCCATGATCGTGGATGGAACGTATAGGGTTTGTTTCGGTTTCGGTCATAGCTCGGATGACATTGCAAACACGTTTTTGCATTTCGGGGTTGGCTCTTTGCACGGCGTTAAGTTCAATGGCGTTGCTGAATTGGCCGGTATCCACGCTGCTCACCGCGCCTCCGCCCATCCCAATGCGGTAATTATCACCACCCAAAACCACAACGGCATCGCCTGCCAAAGGTGTTTCCTTGATGGCATCGTCTTTTTTGGCATACCCTACGCCACCGGCCAGCATAATGACTTTGTCGAAGCCAAAACTTGTTTCTTCTTGGTGTTCAAAAGTTAAAACACTTCCGTTGATGAGTGGCTGGCCAAATTTATTACCAAAATCGGAGGCGCCATTGGAGGCTTTGATCAAAATGGAGGCAGGCGATTGGTAGAGCCACCGACGTGCTATGGCGTTTTGTTCCCATGGTCGGTTGCCTTGGGTGCGCGGATAAGCGGTCATGTAAACGGCGGTTCCAATCAAAGGAATGCTGCCTTTACCACCGGCCATACGGTCTCTGATTTCGCCTCCCGAACCGGTAGCTGCGCCATTGAAAGGCTCAACAGTTGTAGGAAAATTATGTGTTTCCGCTTTCAGAGAAATGACTGTTTCAATGTCTTTGATATGAAAAAAATCGGCCTGATGAGATGTTTTTGGAGCAAACTGTTCAACAACAGGGCCTTGGATAAAAGCCACATTGTCTTTATAAGCCGAAACCAATCGGTTGGGATGGGCAGCGGCAGTTTTTTTGATCATGCCGAAAAGGGTTTCAGGCATGGTTTTGTTGTCTATAATAAAGGTGCCATTAAAAATTTTATGCCGACAATGTTCGGAGTTCACTTGTGCAAATCCATACACTTCGCTGTCAGTTAGTTGTCGGCCTAAAGAATTACTGATGCTTTCTAAATAGTCAATTTCATCTTCACTCAACGCCAAGCCGTGTTCTTGGTTGTATTGACTCAGGTTGTGAATGTATTCAATGGCTTGGGGTTGCAAATCAATTTTGAAAATGGATTCATCAAGCTGATGGTAAAGATGTTGCAACATGGGGTCGAAGGGAGCGGTGTTGTCTTCAACGACAAAAAACTGTTCAATGCGTTGAATGTTTTCGATGCCCATATTTTGGGTGATCTCCACCGCGTTGGTGCTCCAAGGAGTAACCATCTCCTTTCGCGGGCCAATAAAATAGCCTTCGAGTGTTTTTTCGCTTAAAAGCTGTGCTTCTCCAAAGAGCCAAATGAGCTTTTCTACTGTTTTTTGATTTTGTTCTTGGCTGGTTTCCAGCACTATCATTTGATTTTCGGCGGACTTAAAAAACAGGATCATAGAGCGGTGTTTTGAGGGGCCTAAGATAGGATTGATGCCGCAAAGATAGGAAAGAAGTGTGATAAGTTAAGGTTTTTTTAGCCATCTAATCGCAGAGGTCAGCCCTGAAAAAAGGAATAGCGTGAAATAAAAAAGCACTGCAAACAATGAAGTTTGCAATGCTTTTTGAAATGTTAAAGGTGTGAAAATGCTTATTGCACGATCAGTTTTTTAATGGCTGCCGTTGCGTTGGCTTTTTTTAAACTGACCAAATAAGTTCCTTTTGACAATTGGTCGGTGGGAATGGTATGGTTTCCGGGTTCAAAGTTGGTTTTTAACACCACTCGTCCCATGAGGTCAGTTATGGTAAGGGTTGCGGCTTCGTTGCTGTTGAAGCTGAAGGATGAAGAGGCAGGATTGGGGAAAATTTTCAGTGTTTCCGGTTCATTTTCTTGCAGTCCTACTGAAAAAATGCCGTAGGCCACAACATCATCTACTTGCCAAGTGGTGGCAGCTTCGGTGGTTGAGGTGTATTTAAACGCCATATACAAGGTAGTCGAAGCGCTTTGCGTGAGCATCACATCGCCCGAAGGCACCCACGTCCAAGTGCCTAACGACCAGTCGGCCAAATCAGTAATTTCTGTCCAGGTGAAATCATTGGGGTTTCCGGTGCCATTGTAGTCGGTGCTTTTGAAGAGCTGAAGGGCATTTCCGTCATAATTTCTGGCAGTGCGGAAATGGGCGGTAACCTCTATCATGTTTCCGGGTACAACAAGCCCGGGACTAATCAACCAATCTTCGTTGGCAACGGCACCTCCGGAAAAGCCCGAAATGCGTGCATAGTCTTCGTTGTTGAAATTATAGTATTGCCAGCCTTGTTCTCCGGAAACACTGTAAGCTGTCATCACCCCCAAATCGGCATCAAAAGTTTCATGAAGCAGAATCTGGTAGTCTTTTGTCATGGCAGTTGCGGTTGGAATGTTGCCATCGGTTTTGTAGTCAATATTTTCACCGTTGTTGGTGTAAGGAATAATTTCGAAGAAAAAGATTAAACTTGATTCAAGAATTTGAAAGACGTGTCCTTCTTCCCCATAATTGACATTCCAAGCTATGTAGCCTTCTGAAACATCGAGGTTGTTGGCAACAGGCACACCATCTACAGGCAACTCTTTTGTTTGTTTGGGAATCCCAATCGAAGCATAGATAAGATAAGCATCTGGAAGCTGAGCTCCAACAGCGTCTGTCCAGTTGAGT
>JADYZK010000272.1 GCA_020853175.1 Bacteroidales bacterium | reverse complement strand
TTTGATTTTTGCGTCATGGCTTCGAGCCGACGTCCCATACAACACAAGAACGGAATTCATGTTTGGATTAAATCTTTGGATGAAGAAAATGCCAACTTGATGATCATTTTGAGCTTTATCATCATGGGCCATCCCGATTGGAAAAAAGCGGACATCAAAATATTTATGATGTGCAAACAGGATGATTATGAAACAGTGAAGCAACAAATGAACGATCTTCTTGAAAAAGGAAGACTTCCGATTACCGCACAAAACATCAAGATTCTTGTCCACGACAAAGAAACATCCTACAAAAACATCATCAATGAAAACTCCTCCGAAGCCGGTCTTACCATCATCGGCTTCAGAGGCGAAGGACTCAAACACTCGGGCAACACACTTTTTGAGGGTTTTGACAAATTGGGCAATACCTTATTTGTAAATGCTTTTGAGAATTTACACATGGAATAGGTTGTTTGTTGCAGCTCAAAGACTTTCGATCACTATCTTCCCACCCATTCTTTAAAATCGGTGGCTTTAAGCCTGCTGATGATGGGCTCACCATCGAAAGGAGGATTTAAGCGAATTTTTAGCTTTCCGCTAAAATAATTTTCGATTTTTTCGATGGCATTGATGTTGACAATGAGCTGGCGGTTGGCACGGAAAAAATTTTCAGGATTGAGTTGCTCTTCCAGCGTTTCCAGCGGAAAATCTACCACATGGTTTTGATTGCTGAAAGTGACTGCCGTTGTGATTCGATTTTCACTCAATAGATAGGCGATTTCCTCCACCGGAAGCATGTAAAATGCAGCAGCTTTTGAAATCAGGAAACGCTTCCGAAACTTTTTCTCGCCCTTGCGGATGGCGTCCAGAATTTCGGCATAATCTCGGTTGCTTTCTGCTGCTATCGAGTGATTTCTTAAATTTTCAAACTTTTCTAAGGCAGCTTCCAAATCCTTTTCCTTAAACGGTTTTAGCAAATAATCAATACTGTTTACCTTGAATGCACGAATGGCATAATTATCGAAAGCAGTAGTAAAAATTACCATTCCATGCACTTCAACCTGATCGAAAATGGAAAAGCAAAGCCCATCGGCCAGTTGAATATCCATAAAAAAAAGGTCAGGATGAGGGTTAGCGCGCAGCCATTCAACGCTTTCTTTAACACTTTCCAGCGTTTTCACCACTTCCCACTCCGGCCTCAATTTTTCAATCATTCCTTGCAGCAAGCGAAGATTGTAGGGCTCGTCTTCAACCAGAACTATTTTTGCATGGGCATTCATAACAAAGGGATTTTCACTTCAAAGGTTTCACTTCCATGAATTACTTCTACCAACCTGTCGGTCAACAAGGCGTAACGTTGAATTAAGTTGGTTAAACCCGTTTTCTCAGAAAAAGCAGATTCTTTCAAATTTAAATTATTGCTCACCGTGAGCGTATCATCATTGGATGCAATAAGAATGGTCAACGGTGCATCTTTAGTGGCGATGTTGTGTTTTACGGCATTTTCAACCAGCAGCTGCAAAGCGAGAGGTGGGATTTCTTTTTTTAGAGCCAAAACACTTACCTTTTTTACCACTTCAAAGGCATCGCCCATCCTTTCTTTGTGAAGCGAGGCATAAGCATCAATAAACTCCAGTTCATCTGAAAGTTTTACCGTAGTACGGTCTTTACTTTGCAGCACATAGCGATAGACATCGGTAAAGTTCTGCGTAAAAAGAATGGCAGATTTAGGGTCGAAGGTTATCATTGACTTGAGTACACTCAGGTTGTTGAAAAGAAAATGCGGATTCAATTGGGCTTGCAATGAGCTATAATCGCTTTTCAGTTTTAAACTTTTCAGTTCCTCCAACTGCCTGACAGAAAAAATCCACTTTTCAACAATGCGCAAAGTAACTGAAACCAAAATGAGAATAAAAATAAAAATCAGACCTAAAAACATCATCAACTGCACAATAGGATACGAAAAGAAGGTCGTTTCTCTTAATATCAATGAAAAATAAAACACCGCAGCCATTGCAATCATCAGGCTCACAAATATGTGCAAAATCACACGAAGGTTAATCTTTTCGGGTATGGGCAGAAAACGCTCTGCAAGATGATCAATAAAAACATTGCTTTCGGAAATGATATTGAAAATAAGCACCACTTGAAAGTATTCAAGCACCGAAACGTGAAGGTGCATATCGCCAACAATTTTGATGGACAGAAAAAAAAACAACAAGCCCACTCCGCTCACCAAGCCTACCCTGATCAGCATACTTTTCAGGGTGTATGACGAAAGCTGACTTAAAAAGTGAAGTTCTTTGTTTTTCATTCTGTCGTTTCGATTGAGTCCTCAAAATTAAGCAAACAAAACCTGATGATCTATTTTAGGCCTTACTGAAAACTTGCAACGCGGTTTTATCTTAGATTTCCAATAGATTTCAACCATTCAGTTTCTTTTATTTTGTAATCAGTTTTAGCATCAATCCATTCGCTGTAAGCTTTTTGCCAGCTGGTTTGTGCTATTAAAAGCTCGGTAATGGTTTCCATACCCACTTCATAATTATCTTGAGTGATGCGTAAATTTTCTTCGGCTTGTGCCACTGCCGTTTCACTCATTTGAATACTTTCCCAAGCCAGCTTCACGTTCAACCGTGCTTGTTCTGCTTCAAGTTGCAAGAGCTCGGTATTTTTTTCCAGTTCGAGTTCTCTTATTTCTTTGTCAATTTTCGCAGCCTTGATTTTTTTAATGCCTTCACCCCAGTGAAACAACGGAATTTTTACCGATGCCAAAACATTCATACTGGAGTTTGAAAAGTTGGTCTCGCTCAACTTTATACCTCCAATATGTGTATAAGCGGCCTGAAAGCCTGCCGTGGGCAGAAAGTCGGCTCTTGCCATTCGGATGTTTTGTTCCTGCATCGCCACGTTTTTTTGAAGCAGTAGGTATTCAGGCCGTCCGCTGATGGTTTCAATTTTCAACGCAAGTTCGGCCAATGGTTCTACTGTAACGGCGGTATCCATGGCAGTAATTTCGGCATTCAGAGGCAGACCTGTCAATCGGCATAAGTTCATCCGGCTGAGTTCGAAACCGTTTTTTGCTTTTTTCAGATTGAGTTTCGCATTGTTGTGCTCAACCTGTGCTTTGAGTAAATCGTTTCGGTTCGACATGCCTACTTCGTTGGCATTGTTTGCTTTTTGAACCAACTCGGTCAACATTTCCACGGCCTGCTGCGCCAGTTTTACTTTTTGCAGCACAGCAATATGCGTCCAATAGGCATTGTCCACTTCTGTGATTGTTTTCATCCGCTCCAATTCGATGTTTTTATCCGCCATTTCAATACCGATATTGGCCATTTTATTGCCGGCACTGATTTTTCCTCCGGTGTAAATCGGCTGTTCCAACATGAGCGCGGCAACGTAAGCTCCACTCAAACTTATATTGAGTGGCAACCAGGCATACATATTAAACACAGGATTTCCATCAGCGCCCATCACCGGATATCCGGTAGAAGGGTCAATCATAAGGTTCGGTTCCAGCTGGCCGGTCATCGGATTCGGGACTTGGGTAGGCAAAATCAGCTCCATTTCAATGTCCTTGTTTTGGTAGATACCCATGCCCATAGCCGAGAATGCAGGCAAACGCATGGTTTTCACTGCTGCTTTCTGTGCTTCGGCCTTTTCGAGGTATTTGCCGGCTATTTTTAAATTCTCATTTTTTTTGAGTGCCATCTCCCTTGCCTGTTGTAGGGTCATTTGCTCCTGAGCTGTTCCCTGCATTGTGTAAATCAGCATAGAAAAAAGCAGGATCGTTATGATTTTTTTCATAATATAATTTCTGTACTATTTTCAGGTTTTTCAATTCGTTTCACCCCATAAAAAGCTGCATATAATATAGGTACAAATAGCAGAGTGATGAGTGTGCCCACAAGCAAACCGCTGATGATGGCCACCGCCATACTGGCATACATGGGATCGGTGAGCAAGGGAACCATTCCGAGGATGGTGGTGAAAGAGGCCAGTAACACTGGTCGCGTGCGCGAAACAGTAGCGTTGATCAAGGCCGGATATTTCTCAGAACCTCCTGCAATCAGTGTTTCGGCTTCATCCAACAAAACAATGGCATTTTTCACAATCATCCCCATCAAACCGAAAGATCCGATGATGGCCATGAATGTAAACGGCTGTCCGGTTAAAATCATTCCTGGCACGATGCCAATAAAAGCCATCGGGATGCAGATCAATACAATTAGGGGTTTTTTGAAGTCGTTGAAAAGTAAAATGAGCGTAAGGATAATCAACATAATGGAAATGGGCAAATAACTGAAAATATTACGCAACGCATCACCTTGAAGCTCATGCTCACCAATCCAAGTGGCTGTGTAACCTTCGGGCAATGGCAGGTTTTCAATTTCTTTCAACATGGTTTTGCGCACCTGTGCCGGACTGTGTCCTTCCAGCGGTTCGCACTGAACTTGAACGGCTCTTTGTCCGTTCACTCGCCTAACCACTTGCTCCTGCCACTCAAGGTCAATTCCTTGCGTTACCGCGCTCATGGGAACGGGGCTCACCAAACCATTCACCAATTCATCCATTGATTTCACTCCGATAAGCAATTCCTGTATCGCCTTTTCATCCACTCCCGAAAGATTGGGCAACATGCTCCACACCGGAATATCTTCCAGATTTTGAATTCTTGAACCGTCAACATTTCTCAACTTCATCACAATACCCACACGGGATTGCCCTTCAAAATATTCGCCAATAGGCAATCCGTCGGTAGCGGCAAGGAGGGCATTGCTCACATCTGAACGCGAAGTTCCGGCCCTACCGGCGGCCTGCTGCATGTAGCG
Source organism: Bacteroidales bacterium (assembly GCA_020853175.1). Lineage (GTDB taxonomy): Bacteria > Bacteroidota > Bacteroidia > Bacteroidales > F082 > JALNZU01. The sequence continues at coordinate 401 of JADYZK010000272.1, read as the reverse complement.
TGCAACCAACGATTGCCCTATGGGTTCCCAGTCATCTTCTATAGTATAAGGATCAGTATAAGGGTTTTGCTTAAAAATTTCCTTCGTTTGGGCACTTAGGCCACGCAACACTGCCGGATCGGGTCCGCTGAGCTCCACTTCTACGGTGTGGGTGGCCTTAATGGAAAGATTGTATTTCCGAATACGGGTGCGGGCATCAGGGAAGTTGTTGTGTAAATAATCGCTGAGTACTGGTCGCATACGCACCATGGTTTCATAATCCTCAAAATCCACAATCAATTCGCCGTAATTATCTGAAGGTTCGCCCATTGGCCGCACCAGACAATAGCGCGTAGGCGTTTGTCCGTGACTGGAAACCACCTGTTGCACCTCATCGAGCGAAAGCAGATGATCGGTGATCC
>JADYZK010000271.1 GCA_020853175.1 Bacteroidales bacterium | reverse complement strand
GTAGCACTGTTCAGGCCATGAAGGGCAAGTTTTTCCTTGTCGAGAATCACTTGCAGCTCGGGTTTGTCTTTTTTGCGGCTCACGCTCACGTCTTTTGCCTCCGGCATTTCAGAAAGTTGAAGGCGGATACGTTCGGCAATGAGGTTGGTTGTGTTGAAATCATAGCCATAAACTTCTACGTCCACGGTATTTTCGCCACCCGTACTCATGCCTCCGCCGCTGGTTGAAACATTGGAAGTGACCACTTCAGGAAGTTGTGCAATTTGCAAACGCAAGTCATCGGCAATCTCCCAAACGCTGCGTTGGCGTTCGTTCACATGTTTTAAACGAACCATCATTGTAGTGATATTTGATCCGGTGGTGCTGAACAACGAAAACAATCCTCCGGCATCATCGGAACCCGACGAAGCTGAAATAATTTCAACCTCAGGATACCTTTCACCGATAATTTTTTCCATTTTGCGCGCCACTTTCATTGTTTCTTCCACTCGGGTACCCGATTGAAGCTCGATGGTAACACTGATACGCGACTCGTCGGTTTGCGGCATAAAATCCGTGCCTATAAAACGAATCAACAGCAGCGACACAACGAAAATGGCCAAAGACGTAATCAAAATCATGGTTTTGTGGTGGAGCGACCAACGCAACGTCCGTTCGTAAAAATCGTCCAACTTATTGAGTGCCGGTTCAATTGTTTTTTCAAAGAAATTGGGTTTCTGCTGTGATTTTTTATCCTTTAGTCGCATCATCCGTGAAGCCATCATGGGTGTTAAAGAGATGGCTGCCAAAGTAGATGTTACAACCGTGATGGTTACAATCCAACCTAACTGATTGAACATCACACCTGTTAAACCTCCAACGAGGGTGAGTGGGAAAAATACTGCCACTACCACCAAGGTGGTAATAATAACCGAAAGCCACACTTCGTTGGTGGCATAAATAGCTGCTTCGCGCGGACTGCTTCCTCGTTCAATATGTTTGGTGATGTTTTCGAGCACCACAATGGCATCGTCCACCACCATCCCAATGGCAATGGACAAGGAGGTGAGCGAGATGACATTGATGGAATTGCCGGTAAGATACAGATAAATAAAGGCCACAATCAGCGAAATGGGAATGGTAAGTCCGATGATAACGGTAGCTCGCCAACGACCTAAAAAGACAAAAACAACCAAAACAACAAAAATGAAAGCATACATCAACGTCTCGCTCAGGTTATTAATGGAACCTCTAATGAAAGAAGAAGAGTCCATAATAAGGCTAACCTTTACATCAGGAGGGAGGGTCTTCTTGAGGTCGTTGAGGCTGTTGTTCACTTCTCGGGCAACCCGAACGGTGTTGGCACCCGATTGTTTCATTACAAACATACGAAGGCCTCTTTTGCCGTTTATTTTTTCATCAAGGGAAAGGTCTTTAAGCGAATCACGCACGGTAGCCACATCTTTTAATAAGATTGTTTTTCCTCCAAAATTGCCCACCACCAAACGGTTGAGTTGGTTGCTCTCGTTAAACTCGCCTTGAATACGTAGCTGATAGTCCATCTCGCCCATCTTGATGTTTCCAGAGGGCATATTCATGTTTTCAGCTGCGATAACATTTCCAATTTGTTCAATACTAAGGTTATAGGCGTCCATGCGTTTGGGATCAACATCAACATAAACCACCCGTTTTGGTATCCCGATCAGCGAAACACTTCCAACACCTTCAATTCTGTTAAGGGGATTGATGATTTTTTCATCGAGAATTTTCTCCAGCCCTGCATAACTTTCATCTGCCGTGATGGCATAAAAAACGATCGGCATCATGCTGGTGTTGAACTTAAAGATGCCAGGACGATCAACGCCATCGGGCATATTGTCATAAATGCGGTCAATTACATCGCGCACCTCGTTGGTGGCTTCATCGAGATTGGCTCCCCAGGTAAACTCGATGGTGATGACGCTAAGGTTATCCGACGAAGTGGATCGTACTTCTTTCACCTTATCAACTGTATTGAGGGCATCCTCGAGTTGTTTGGTGATGTTGGTCTCAATATCGGCAGCACTTGCGCCGGGATAGGTGGTCATTACAGAAAGAAACGGTGGGTCAATTTCGGGGTAAAGGTCAACAGGGATATTTATGAGCGAGTAAATACCCATCACAATCACTGCGGTGAAAACCATCAATGTGCTTATGGGTTTATTTACTGCGGTTTTGTAGATACTCATGAGTTGGATTTTTAAAAAATAGCGTTAAAGTTGGTTTTGTATCACTTCTACTTTCATGCCATCGAGCAACCGTACCTGGCCGGCGGTGATGATGTGGTCGCCGGCTTTTAGTTGGTCTGAAATCACTTCCACCTTGTCGTTGTAGCGGTCGCCCACGATGACGCTGATACGTTTGGCAATGCCGTTTTCTTCGATAAACAAATAGCGGTCGTTGCTTCCTTGCAGTTTTAAAACGGCAATAGAGGGCAGCAGCAATCCTTGAACATTGTCAAAATTGATGTTGATTCTGGCAAACATGCCGGGACGAAGCAGCCCATCAGCATTGTTGAGGACGAGCTCCACATTAAAGCTTCTGCTCACAGGATCGAGGGTGGGATAGATGTTAAAAATTTTGGCGGTGAATGTTTTTTCAGGATAAAGATCACTAAAAACCTTTACATCCATTTCTTTTGAAATGAGTGGATAGTAGGCTTCGGAAATGGGAACCAGAATTTTAAGGCGATCAATTTGAACCAAAGAAACGATGGCAGCTTTTCCGACTCCCGGTACTGGGGCGCCTGAATACAACTCGCCGCTTTCAAAGTATTTTCCTGAAATCACTCCGTTGAAAGGGGCTTTCAGTCGAATATTATCACTCAAAAAATCAACATTGCTTTGGGCAATCTCGTATTGCGATTTGAGTTGGTCGTATTGTTGCAATGAAATGCTGCCGGTTTTTCGCAGGGTGTCGAGGCGTTTGAAATCCGTTTCAACGGTTTTTAATTGAACCTCAGCCTGATGCAGTTGGGTTCTGTCCATTTGAACAATCAGATCTCCTTTTTTAACTCGACTACCTACTTCCACCAAAATGTTGTCAATACGACCCGGTGAAGCGGGTGCTAAATGGATTTCCTCAAAAGCCAATAAAGTAGCCGTGGTTTCAATAGAGCGGCTGATGGATTGAACATCAAGCTTCATAATGTGAACCGGCTCAAGTTTTTCGGTATTTGTTTTGGTGTCTTTGGTTTGTCCTTTTTGGGCACATGAGGCCGCCACGATGGAAGAAATAAGGAGCAATGAATAGAATATTTTTTTCATTTGGTACTATTTTTATTGATGAATATTGCCGTAAAGTTTTTCGAGCTGGAGCCGCGAATTCATCACTTGCATCATGGCATTGATGTATTCTGACTCTGCCTTGAGGTAATTGTTGTCGGCGTTGATAAGGTCTAAGCCAGAGATGAGGCCTTGCTCATATTTCAATTTCAGACTGGTATAAACACGCCGCGAAACGTCCACATTGGTTTTTTGATTGCCATAAGTGTCGAGTGCGGTGGCCAAATTGAAGAGCAATTGTTTTTCTTGAATTTTCAATTGATCGCGAAGAATTTCTTTGTTGTTTTGAATGGTTTTCAAGTCAACCCGGGCCTGCTGTGTTTGTGCGGTGCGCATTCCGCTCGAGATGATAGGGATATTTAATTGAAGGCCAATCATGTTGGCGGGCGTCATGTCAAAATCGGGCTTGAGAAGCTTGTACGTATAGCGATAATAGCCAGATAGCACGGGAAGTGCAGCGGCTTTTTTCATGTCCACACTTTTGTCGGTCAACAATTCTTGAAATTCCATTAGTCTAAAGTCAATGTTTTGCTCAGGTTTAAAAGTGTTAAGGGTCATGCTTTCTTCATTGGCCTTTACCATGATTTGCTCAAGGTTTTCGGTGAGTTCAAGCTCGGTATCAACACCGGCTCCCAGTTGAAGACGTAGCATATTTTGGGCCATTTGCAACTGTCTTTCTGCCGACGAAAAAGCACTTTGCAGCGAGTTGAGTTGCACAAAAAGCTGGTCTAAATCGGTTTGTTCTATCATTCCCACGCTGGCCAAAGCTGTGGTTTTATCGTACAATTTTTTGAGGTTAACCACATTTTGTTCCAAAATAGCCTTTGATTCTTTGGCAATGAGCACGAGATAGTAACCGTCAGTAACTGAAGAAATGACTTCCAATTCGGTTTTTTCCTTGCCCAAGGCCGACATGTCTTTTGCCATTTTGGCCATCTGAACGCCCACAATATAATTGCCGCTAAAAAGCAATTGCGTCAAATTGAGGTTGAAATTGCTTTGAGGTTTGATATCAATTTCGCTGGCAGGCATTCCCTCAGCAAATCGAATGGTGATGATGGCTCCTAAAGCATTGGAATAATCCATTGTAGCGTTCAGTTGAGGCAGGCCGTTGGCAATGGCTTCACGCAAGGCGTATTGCGCTTTGTCGGTAGCATAGTCGGCATTTTTCATGTTTTTGTTGTACTCGAG
>JADYZK010000270.1 GCA_020853175.1 Bacteroidales bacterium | reverse complement strand
TCTTGTTTCATCTTGCTGATGTTAACGTAGCTTTTCGAGAGTTTATCTTCAAGCTCATTCATGTCGCGCATCCGTTTCACTTGTGTTTGTAGGATGCCCAACAGCATTTCAGGGTAGGTTTTGGAGAAATGGAAAAAGTCGGTTTGATTCCATAAAAGCATGAAGCAAGCTTTTTCGGTGGTCACCGAGGCCGATCGTTGGGTGCTGTCAATGAGTGCAAATTCTCCAAAAAAGTCCCCTGCTTTCAATCGGGCCAGCACATGGTTGCCGTCATGGATGCGTACATCGCCCTCGACAAGGATAAACATTTCGTTTCCTATTTCTCCTTTTTTGATGACAGGTTCTTGTGCACGTGTCTGTCGCTCAGTCAATAACAATGCCATGGCTTCCAGTGCATCAGGCGACAAAGCACTAAAAACCGGTATTTTTGAAAGAAAAGCAATCCGCTCTTGCATAATAAGTTTTGGTTCTTGCTGTATCATCTGAATAGAATTGGGTTTGGCGTTTCAAAGCTAATATTTTTATTGAGATTAAAAAGGCTGTTTGTTGCCCGGTAAAAAATTATTCAAGACGAACTTCATCACATCGTTCTGTATTTCGCGGGATATCCACTACCATTTTTTCAGGAATTTTATTCTCCCATCCGTTTCAATTCGATGATAAATTCACTTGAAAAATTTTGAAGTTGCGGAAAAAAATCCAGGAAGCTTTTTTCAAGAAAAGCGTATTCAAGACGCAAGACTTCTACAGCTTTGGTCATTCCCGATTCAAATTTGGTGCGGTTCGACATGCCCAGAAAAACCCTTTCCAGCATTTCAAAGTCGGCATAACCTTCTAACCAGTTGCGTTCAATCATCCAGGGAATGATCCGCTGGGAACGCGGGGGAAGCCTGTTGAAGTTTTTGGTGAGCAAATCATATACTTCGGAAACGAATTCCGAGAGCGGACGGCAGGAAAATGTGTTCCAGTGGCGTGCCAAAAAGTGATCGAAATAAATGTCGGTCACCACACCTGAAAATTTTCTGAAATGCGGTTGCACCAAACGGTTGCAAGTAATTACAGCAGGATGTGTATCCGTGAAATGATCAATGGCACGGTGCAGTTTTACTCCTTGACGAAAGGTATCACCATAGTTTTCTAACATCTTGCCTTTCACACTGTCGGCCACAAAATTGCCCAATAGCATCTCGTTGTTATTGCCCGAAAGGAGGGCGTGAGCTAAGAAGTTCAATGTTTTTGATGCGAACATACACAATTAGTTGCAAGAATTGGGCTTTGGCAACATAAGGAATGTTAATTTTACCTTTTATTCACACAAGTTACCGGAGATGAAAAAGCAGTTCTTTTTGATACGTTTTGTTTTTATTAGTTGTTTTTTAATGGTTTTGCCTCAGGCCTTTGCCGTGTCATCTGACGAACCCAAGGCTGATGAGCCTCTAAAGGTGTATGTTTTCGACATCAAAGAGCAAATTGCACCACCCATTTGGCGCACCACCCAAAGGGCTTTTGCCAAGGCTTATGAAGAAAAGGCCGACCTGATGCTGATTCACATGAATACGTATGGTGGTTTGGTGGATGCCGCCGACTCTATTCGTACCAAGATTCTGAATGCAAAAATTCCGGTTTACGTTTTTATTGACAACAACGCGGCCTCTGCCGGAGCATTGATTTCGATTGCCTGCGACAGCATTTACATGGTGAAAGGTGCCAGCATGGGCGCCGCCACCGTAGTGAACCAAACGGGTGAAGTGGTTCCAGATAAGTTTCAATCGTATATGCGTTCCACCATGCGCAGCACTGCCGAAGCCACCGGTCGCGATCCCAATATTGCTGAGGCCATGGTTGATCCTTCTATATATGTGGCCGGCGTGTCCGATTCAGGAAAGGTGCTTACCTTCACCACTTCGGAGGCCATCCGTCATGGTTTTTGTCAGCAGGAAGCTGCTTCCATCGAGGATGTTCTTAAAAAGGCAGGACATAGCAATTATACCATCATTGAGCATCAATTAAGTGCTATGGATCAGATTATTAACTTTCTGATTCATCCGGTGGTAAGTGGAATTTTAATTATGCTCATTGTGGGTGGATTGTATTTCGAACTGCAAACTCCCGGTGTAGGATTTCCTTTGGCTGCCTCACTCATAGCGGCCACGTTGTACTTTGCTCCCCTTTATCTCGAAGGATTGGCCACCCACATCGAAATCGTTCTTTTTGTTGTGGGGGTTGTTTTGCTTATGGTCGAAATATTTGCGATTCCCGGCTTTGGTGTAGCCGGTATTTTAGGACTGCTTTTTATGGTTACAGGATTGACGCTTGCCATGGTTGAAAATATTGATCCTTCAAATATGCAGGCAGATTTAGGCCCACTCACAAAAGCCTTTTTCACTGTCATTATTTCATTGGTTTTGGCTGTGGTGGGCTCGATGTATGTGGGCCAACGCTTGTTAACAACAACCCGTTTTGGGCATCTTGCGCTGGATAGGGTTCAAAACAAAGAGGAAGGTTTTTCTTCGGCAGGATACGACTATCAAGTCCTGATTCACCAAAAGGGAGTGGCAGAAACCATGCTTCGCCCTTCGGGAAAAATCAGATTGGGCGACGAATTGTATGATGCTACCATGATCAATGGTTATGCCGATAAAGGCGAAGAAATAGAAGTGATGAGTTACCACACCGGACAATTGTTTGTGAGGAAAGTGGGTTAATTACACATCAATAACAAACGAACGCCTTTCGCCGAGCGACAAACCCTTTCCGAAGAAACTTTTTATTTCTCAACCAAATGCTTCTGCAATGTGCTGATCAATTTACCTATTTCGATAGGTTTGGTCAGATAGTCTTTTGCGCCGAGCTTTAATATCTTTTCAATTTCATTTGCTTGCGTATAAGCCGTTTGAGCAACGATTATGGTTTGTGGCCACTGCTCCATAATTATTTTTGTGGCTTCAAAGCCATCCATCACCGGCATTTTTAAATCCATTAAAACAACGTCGTAGGGCTTTTGCTTCATGATGTCGAAGGCCAATTGTCCGTTTGCTGCCATTTCGGTGGTTTTAAAATACTTTTCGAGCAGCGCAAACAACAATATCCTGTTGTCCTCTTCATCATCTGCAATGAGCAGACTGAGGTTGCTAAATTCGTTTTGAATTTTTGGCTTTTCTGGAATTTCTTCTTGTGTTTGCTGTGTTTGCTGAAGCGGAAGATCAAAGTAAAACTTGGAGCCTTTCGTATGCACGGAGCTAAAGTCAATGGTTCCTCCCATTATTTCTACCAGACCTTTGGAGATTGAAAGTCCAAGGCCATTTCCGCGAAAAGCCTTTGTTTGGGCTTCGTTTCCACGAAAGAAACGGTCAAAGACTTTGGTTTTTTCATGGTCGGGAATTCCAATGCCGCTATCGTTTACAAAAAAATGGATGTGGTTGTCATGAATGGAATACCCAAACGTGATGCTGCCTTGTAAGGTATATTTGATGGCGTTTTCGATGAGGCCGGTCATCACTTGTCTGATTTTCGCTTTGTCAGCAAACAAATGAATCGGCTGCCGATAAACGTCTTCATCCAGAGCGAGGTTCAGGTTTTTTTGGTCGGCCAGCGGCTTTAAGCTGTTCAATATATCAATGCAAAGGCTCAAAACATCTATGTTTTGTTCCTCTAACGGGAGATGTTCCACATCGAGGCGTGAAATGGCAAGTACATCGTCAATGATTTTGAGCAGCTGCTCCGAATTGTTGTTGATGATGGTGACGAATCCTCTTTTTTCCTCTTGCGAATAGTCATCAAACAGCAAGTCAGAAAATCCGATGA
>JADYZK010000269.1 GCA_020853175.1 Bacteroidales bacterium | reverse complement strand
TGAGCTGGACTACAGGAACCAACAACGGAACGGGGGCTGCCATCTCTTATCTGCTTCAAATGGATAGGGTTGGAAATAACTTTGCCTCGCCATTGGTTTATGACTTAGGGAAAACTATTTACGAAAAGAGTTTCACTGTAGCCGAGCTTAATCAATATCTGATCAACGATTTTGGAGTAACGGCAGGCCAAAGTGGAACATATGAATTTCGTTTGACAGCGACAGTACATACCAACCCCGAGGCGGTGCAAACGTCTGAAGTGACAGGTGTAGAAGTAGCTACTTACGTTCCGGTGAGCACAACATTGTATTTGATTGGAAGTGCTTCGCCCAATGGTTGGGATGCCAACAATGGCATTGCATTAACACCAAAAGCGGACAACCCGACGGTTTTTGAATTTAAGGGTGCTTTGGGTGTTGGCGATTTCAAATTTGTCACCACTCTGGGTCAGTTTTTGCCCTCCTACAACAAGGGCAGCGACGATACAAAGTTGTTTTACCGCACATCGGACGATCAACCGGATGATCCCTTTACTGTTTCCGAAGGAGCTGTTTATAAAATTGTTGTGAACCTTCTGGAACTTAAAATCTCCATACAAAAACTTGATTTACCGGCCTATGAAGCCTTGTTTATTGTGGGTTCGGCCTCACCGCTGGGCTGGGACATCTCCAATGCGCTTGAGCTTGAGCAAGATGCCGACAATCCATTTATTTTCAGATACACCGGCGTACTTCTGGCAGGAGAGTTTAAGTTTCCTGTAAACAGAAATTCCGATTGGGGACAGGATATGTTCATGTACGAAAGCGACACAACCATGTATTTGCATCATGGCGGCGATCCTGATGACAACAAATGGACCATTGATAAAAAAGGTTTCTATGTCTTAACTTTAAATCTCTCTGACCTTTCTATCAAAATTCATCGCGAAGAGTTGTACATGGTGGGAAGTGCGACACCTATCGGCTGGACCATCACAGATGCCATTCAACTTACAGAAGATGAGACAGATGGTTGTGTGTTTGTGTATGAAGGGCCAATGGTTGAAGGAGAGTTTAAATTTCCTGTCAACAGACGCAGCGATTGGGGACAGGATATGTATATGCGCCTGAGCGATACCGAAATGTACAGGCACAATGGTGGCGATCCGGATGACAACAAATGGACGATTTCATCCGATGGAAACTACCGTATAGTAGCAAATCTTGAAACTCTAGCAATAAGCATTCAACAAAGATAAGTGGTTAGTGAGTGAATGTATATGGAAGGGTTGCCCGTTTTTCAGGCAATCCTTCCTATACAAATTTTTTAAAATTTATAATGATGCGATTAAGTAATAAAACACTCTGGTTAATCATTTTTGGACTATTGATTTTTAGCGGATGCAAGAAAAACAAGGAAGACTCAACACCTCCTGAAGCTCCGGCAAATGCTGCATTACCCGGCTATCTCAATCAACCCATTTCAATAAATAAAGCGAGTTATTTTCCGGGCGAAGAGGTCGTATTTAAATTACATCAAACTGACGTGCCTGCCACTGTGAAAGTGAGGTACAGTTACTTAAATGCGCTTGTCCATGAAATGACCCTCCCCGGAACATCGTGGACGTGGACGCCGCCTTCCGACGATTTCAAAGCATATATAGCAGAGGTGTATGAAGATCGAGATGGACATGAAACGATTTATGCAACAATCGCTTTTGATGTTTCATCGGATTGGACAAAATTTCCACGCTATGGCTTTCTTTCAAAATTTGGTCAGATCACTGAATCAGAAATGAATGAGATCATCGAAAACCTGAACAGACATCATATCAATGGCTTACAGTATTACGACTGGATGAACAAACACCACAAACCATTGCCAATGGAAGGCGAAATGCCCGCCGGTACTTGGAAAGACATTATCAACAGAGACATCTATTTCAATACTGTGCAGTATTATATTACCGCTGCACATGACCATAACATGAAAACCATGCTCTATAACCTCATCTACGGTGCATGGGAACATGCCGACGAAGATGGAGTGTCGGATCAATGGTTTATTTACAAAGACAGAACACATCCCAACAAAGATTTTCATCCGCTTTCGGCTCCTTTTTTGAGTAATATTTATCTCCTTGACCCGTCGAATGCGGCCTGGCAGCAATATATACAACAAGAGACGGCGAAGGTTTATCGCTTTCTCAATTTCGATGGTTTTCATATAGATCAGCTGGGCGATCGGGGGCCACGATACACTTGGGATGGCACCAATCTGAATCTATCTCAAACCTACAACCCTTTCATCAATGCCATGAAGACGGTTCAGCCACAAAAAAATATCGTCATGAATGCAGTGTCGCAATATGGCCAACAGTTTATTGCTGAAGCTTCTACTGATTTTCTTTATACTGAGGTTTGGAATCCATTCACGAGTTTTAATGATCTTTCCAATCTCATCAAACAAAATAATGCACTGGGCATTTACACCAAAAACACTGTTTTAGCTGCCTATATCAACTACGATTTGGCCGCCTCTCCGGGCTTTTTTAATACGCCATCAGTTTTAATGGCCAATGCAGTGATTTTTGCTTTTGGTGGCGCACACATCGAATTGGGTGAGCATTTGTTGGGGAAAGAATATTTTCCCAATAATAACCTTGCCATGAAACAGGATTTAAAAACGGCTTTAATTGCCTATTACGATTTCCTTGTCGCTTATCAAAATCTGTTGCGTGATGGGGGCACCTTCAACAAAATAGATATCAAATGCTCCGACGGTACGATGGCGCTGGGCGAATGGCCGTCAAGTCAGGGAAATGTGGCTGTCGTTGCCAAAAGAATTGACAATAAACAGCTTATTCATTTGATCAATTTTAAAGATTCAAAAACATCAGATTTTCGAGATAGCAATGGCATTCAGTCTGTCCCCGGTTTGATAAAAGACGCCAGTCTCTTATTAAATACCGAAGAGGTTGTAAAAAAAATATGGGTGGCCACTCCCGATGCAATCGGCGGTGCACCCTTTATGCTCAACTTTGCCCAAAATGACGATTTTGTTAGTTTTAAATTACCGGAGTTAAAATATTGGTCTATGATTGTGATTGAATATTAAAAATCCATTTCTACATCTTTTATCATTCTAATAGTAATCGTATTTTATTTTTTGTTTAAATACATAAAGCCTTATGCGTAAGTCCATTCAATTTTTATACATCTTTTCGCTGGTGTGTTCTATCACTGCCGCAGCTCAGGAAAAGTACAATCCAGTTTCTTGCAATTCTTATGCATTGTCAGGCAACAAAGTGATTTTCAACTGTGCAAATAATATTCAACTGCAAGTGGAGCAAATAAGTTCGGGGATACTGAAATTTTGGTATGACCTTGATCAATTTGAACGAAAAAACCCCTCCTTCGCAGTCATCAAAGAAGGAAATTCAT
>JADYZK010000268.1 GCA_020853175.1 Bacteroidales bacterium | reverse complement strand
ACCACCGTTAAAAAGAAAGTAACCAAAAGCACCGCTACATCAGAGCGGCTGTTGCGCAGCAAGGCTTTGAACGATCGCCATTCGCTCATGTTGTAGGAAACCATCACAAGGATACCGGCCAAAGTGCTGAGCGGGATGAGCTTAGCCAATTTCCCGAAGAACAATAGAATCAGCAAAAGCACGATAGCATGAACAATACCCGCCACCGGTGTTTTACCTCCATTGCGGATATTGGTCATAGTGCGAGCGATGGCACCTGTGGCTGGAATTCCACCAAAAAAGGGCGTAATAATATTGGCAACGCCTTGCGCAATGAGTTCGGTGTTGGAGCGGTGTTTGCCTCCGGTAGCTCCATCCGCAACCATGGCCGAAAGAAGGGATTCGATAGCTCCTAACATGGCGATCGTAAAAGCGGGAGCCAGCAACAGCCTAAGGGTATCGAAGTTCACGTTGGGGATGGTTGGCATCGGGATGGTGGCTTTGATTTCGCCATAGCGACTGCCGATGGTTTCCACCGGCAAATCGAAAAATTTGACCACGATGGTAGTGATGATCAAAGCAATCAAAGTGCCCGGAATACGTTTCTCAATTTTAGGCCAAAGCATAATCGTAAGCACAGTAAACACTCCCAATCCTAAGGCATAAAAGTTCAAATCATTAAAATGCTGAAGATAAAAACGCCATTTGGCGATAAAGTCGGCAGGAGGTGAAGCAGCCACATTCAGCCCAAAAAAGTCTTTGATTTGGCTCGAAAAAATCACCACTGCAATGCCACTCGTGAAACCCACAACAATGGGATGAGGCATAAACTTAATGATGCTGCCCAGTTTCAACACCCCCATTGCAACAAGCATAAAACCCGCCATGATGGTGGCCACAATAAGGCCGGACACGCCAAACTGCTCCACGATCCCATAAACGATAACGATGAAAGCACCCGTGGGACCGCCAATCTGAACACGGCTTCCGCCCAACAACGAGATCAAAAAACCGGCAATTACAGCCGTTATTAAGCCCTGCTCGGGCGCCACTCCCGAAGCAATTCCAAAAGCGATGGCCAGCGGCAAAGCCACCACCCCCACAATGAGACCGGCGATGAGATCGGATAAAAATGTTTGTCTGTTATAGCCCTTGAGGGTAGTAAGAATTTTGGGGTGAAATACTTCCTCAATCCATGGTAAGATTTTTCCTGACATTGCAGTTAGCCTTTTTTAAATAAGCGGCAAAGGTAGTAGGATTATGGTGATTTGACAAAAGTTGAAAAGCCACCACAGGTTTGATGAGCTGCATTGAAAAGTTTTGTTTGTTTCCTGATTACAATTAAAAAGGGCATCTTTGCGTTGTAACCCTTTAATGGATTGTAGATTGATCAAATTTCGCTCCTTCTTTTTCTATTATCGTCGCTTTTTTGGGCCGGCTTTGCTGCTCTCATTCTTTTTAAGCGGCATATCGGGAACGATAGACCTGCAACGTATCGGTGTACTTTTTTTCTTTCTTTCGACTTTCTTCCAACTTGTTTTGTATGAGTTTTTTTACAAAAACGATTACATTTTTTATTTCCATCTGGGTTGGGGAAAAACACCTTTATGGCTATATTCTATTTTGCTCAACGGAATGATTACCTTAATAATGATGCTGTTATGAACAAGCTCCATGTGGACAGTGTGATGAAAAGTTATGGAGACCGAATGTTGCTCTCGGATATTTTTCTGGAATGTAGTGCCGGTGAAGTCGTCGGACTTTTAGGCCGCAACGGTTGTGGGAAAACCACCTTGCTCGAAATTATTTTTGGCACACGCCCCGCCGATCAAAAATTTGTGAGGGCCAACGGAAAACACCTCAAAAACGCTTCCGACAGTCGTCAACTCATCGCTTTTTTGCCACAACAGGGCTTGGTTCCTCATCATTTTCGTGTAAAAACAGCCCTTGGCTTGATGTGTCCCGATGGCATTGAACCCCTTTTACACGCCTTGCCTTTTGTAAAACCATTGTTGGGTTCGCGCATCGGAAAGCTGTCGCATGGCGAAAGACGAATACTCGAGGTGCAAATGATCCTGCAATCAAAAAGCATGTTTATTCTTATGGATGAGCCTTTTAATGGCGTTTCGCCCTTGCAAAAAGACCTCATTAAAAGCATGATTCGCAAACAACTTTCCAGCAAAGGTTTTATCATCACCGACCATGATTACCGCAACATCATCGCAGTTTCAACCCGACTGTTGTTGCTCACGGGCGGTGGTTTAAAGTCGGTTGAAGGCGAAGAGGCGCTTCGACAATTCGGCTACCTGAGTTGAAGGCAATAAAATTTGAGCCTATTCGTCAACAGTGCTTTTATCAAATCTTTCATTTGGCAAACCCACCAAACCTCTTAATAATCCATGAACAATGGCAATGGGCAATGCAATAATTCCTCCAATTTCCATCCCCAACTCGTAAAACAATGAGCTGTCTTTGTAGGGTTTTCCTTGAAATCGGGACAGCAAGGCGCTGAAGGGAATTCCAAACATATTTCCTGCAATCATCGTTTGGGCAGCCGAAAGAATAATACGTGCTTCTTTTTCGCCATATTCTTCTACAATGGCATTGTAAGCATATTTCTTAGGAAATCCTCTTGAATCGGCAAAATGCTGTGCAAACATGATGGCTTTTGCTTCTTCGGGCTTGGTGTAATCACCGGCTCCACTCAAAAAACTGCTTATTTCTTCATTGCTCATGCCTTGTTTCAAAGCCATTTGTGTGTGTTGATAAGAACAAGCTGCACAGCCATTTACTTCTGTAACAGCTAACTGCAAGCGTTCCACAAAATGGAGGTCCACCAACTTACTTTTTTTGTTTCCAATCAGTTTTCTCATGGCCCGTGGCGCAAAAACAAAAGAACGGAACAACTCCCAAAAACTAAACTTTCGTTTAAATTCATCTCTTTGGATGACTGATTCAATTAAAGTCTTTTTCATCTTTCTGTTTTATTTACAATTTGAACACATTTTTTGAAGGATTAACAACCCGTTTTTCAAGCTTTCTAACTCTTGTTGGGTGAGTTGAATTAAATGATTATCCATTTGGTTTTCAATGGCTGTATTGGCTTTTGCTGTTATTGTTTTTCCCTCCTCAGTCAGTGAAATGAAAATTTTTCTTCTGTCGTT
>JADYZK010000267.1 GCA_020853175.1 Bacteroidales bacterium | reverse complement strand
GCCATTTGCACAGGCGAATCGGTCACTTTGCTTGCATCAGGGGGTCAGTCGTGCGTTTGGACCCACAACAACCAAACCGTGGCAACCTCCTATTCAGTAGAAGTTTCGCCTACCGCCACCTCCTACTATTTTGCCACCATAATAGGTGCCGGTCCGGCATTTTGCACCACCCGCGATTCCGTTCTGGTCACCGTTCATCCGTTGCCGGTGGTGACTGTCCAAGCCTCAAACAATCCTGTTTGCAGTGGAAGTTCGGTTGTTTTAACCGCCTCAGGTGCTGCAACATACCTTTGGGAAAACAACTCCGCTTCGCCGCAAATTATCGTGCAGCCCTTTGAAAATAAAACTTATACTGTGGAAGGTTTTTCAATTTACGGATGTGTTGATGCCTCATCAATCGCTATCAGTGTTTTGCCTGCACCTCAGGCCGTTCTGAGTGGTCTTTTGACTGTTTACTGCGAAAATGATGCTCCATCAGTAGTCGTTGGAACGCCCGCCGGAGGTATCTTTTCGGGTGTTGAATTGGTTGGCAACACCTTTACTCCATCGGTTGCCGGAGCAGGAATCCATACGTTGTATTATGAAATTACCAACGCTCAAGGCTGTGTTGGCATGGATTCAGCAATAACGCGTGTGATAGCATTTAACAAACATATTGAATTGGGACCGGATACAGCAGTTTGCCCTAAAGAAACGGTGCTTTTGGATGCCGGTGAAGGGTTTGACATTTACTATTGGTCCACTGGCCATCAGTCACGACAAGTAGAAATCAACGCTGCCTCTTATCTGCCCGGGACAAGCCGAAAAATCACCGTAATTGGTGTGAGCGGCGGCTGTTCAACTGCCGATAGTATTCTTTTCACCGTTCGTGATGATTGTTATATCGGCTTGAATGAAAACGACTTAAGTCATCAAATCAAGATCATTCCCAATCCCAGCAACGGTAGTTTTAAAGTGCAAAGCGAACGTACATTTGTTGATTTAAAAATGAGTTTAATGAGCTCAACAGGGAAGATCGTTTGGCAATCGCCGAAAGGGCTTCAAATACTGCCTGCTGCCCCATTTGATGTTTCACTGCCCGAAATCGCTGATGGAATTTACTTATTGCAGCTCGAAGCAGACGAATTTCAACAGGTATTCAAAATCGTCATTCAAAAATAGCGCTTTCATAAATAAGTATCTGATCTTGATAAGTTTATGAAAGTGCCTTGGTATTCTTTCTTCCATCATTTGATGAGGATTGACAAAGCATTTTTCTTCCTTCAATTTCAAAATAATAAAAAACAAAGGGTTTAAAACCAACTTTATCACTTCATTTATGTCTGATATCCGTTGGCGGTGCGTCAATAATGTTACTTTTGTGTAGGAAAACCCTTATTTTTATAAGTTAAAATTTTGGGAATTGTTAAAGACGCATTACTTTTACGGATTAATTAATCATTGAAGGCCACGATATGAAATATCCGATCAAACCACTGTTACGATGGCTGCCGCTATTTTTACTGATGGTTTTGGGCAGTTACGCAACAACACACGGTGAAACGCAACCCCAATTGCATACAGTTCCCGATCCTGTTAAAAAAATCGTTGACGGTTTTCTCGGACCCGATCTCACCATTTGCAAAAATGACACCATACGTTTAGAAGCCCCATTGGCAACGGAATATTTTTGGAGCACCGGCTCCAACAACCGTTTTATTGATGTGCATCCTACGGATACCACCCAATATTGGGTTCGCATCAAAAACCTTCAAAACCTTGAGGAAAGCGACACACTGAATGTGAATGTAAATCTGCGTCCAAGCGTTACCATCTCACCGCTTTACACCGCTTTACTACCCGGAGAAGCAGTCCTGCTCACCGCCACCGGAGCAGCAACTTACGTTTGGGACAATGGAACCATCGGAAATCAGTTGTTTGTAGAGCCTTCGTTTCCTGAAAATATTTATACCGTGACTGGAACTTCCTCTTTAGGTTGTACGTCAAAGGCTACAGCCCAAGTGGACGTAAACTACACCACCAACGCGGCTTTTGAACACACCCCAACCTGTTTTGGCGAAACCACCTTTTTTGAAGCCAAAGTATTGACAAACGACACTATCCAATCCATAAGCTGGGACCTTGACCACGACCTAATGTTTGACGATGGCACAGGAAGCAGCCAGCAGTTCGATTTTGAAAACCCTGGCGAATATTTGGTAGGCATTAAAGTAATTACCAAACACAGCCCCGAAGCCCACATCAAATATTTACCGGTGGTTGTTGGCGATTCGCCCGTTGTGAGCTTTACCTATTCACCTACTTGCAGCCAAGTTCCCATCCAATTTCTTGGAAACGCATTTCTTACTTTTGGGAACATCGAAAGTTGGTCGTGGACTTTTGGCAACGGCCTCAGCTCCGACATACAAAATCCGGTGATCACCTTTCAGCAAACAGGAGCTGTTCCAGTCACGTTAACAGTGACCACAACTACCGGTTGTGTTACCGAAGTGAATGGAAATTTCACTTCATCGCCCAAGCCTAACCTCACTGTTGGTTTAGCTGACGGCTCACAAATTATTGAATTGCCTTTGGTATTGTTTCGCAACGATACCATCCGCTTGCGGGCTTATGGCAACTTCGACAGCCTCAAGTGGAATCAGCAAATGGGCAATGATCGTTTGACAGTGGTCAGACCCGGAAACTATACCGCGGTGGCTTATCGCGATGGCTGCTCGAGCAATCCTGTAAGCATTGGCGTTATAAAAAGCGAATTTCCTTTCGATCCTTCTTTGAAAATTCAAAACATTCTTACGCCCAACGGCGATGGGTTCAACGACACCTGGGAAATCAGTATGCTGAATGCACTGCGTCCTGCCATTGTAAGCATCTATACCCGTTCGGGAATGTTGGTGTTTAGCACCACAAATTACCAAAACGATTGGAAGGGCAATTACGAAAACAATCCCTTGCCCGAAGGCTCCTACTTCTACATTATTAAAGGTGCGGAAGGCGAAATTTATAAAGGTACCATAACCCTGCTACGATGATACGAAAAATTACTTACTATCTGTTGGGGCTGGGATGCTTACTCATTGGAAGCAAAGCTGTTGGACAGCAATTTCCGATGACAGATCATTACCTCATCAATCCATATTCGATCAGTCCGGCCACTGCCGGCAGCCGCGACAACGCCGCTTTTTTCTTCAATTACCGAAAAGATTGGTTCGACTTTGGCAGTGGCAGTCCCGAAACCCTGCGTTTCAACACCTATTTTCATTTAGGAAACAATATGTACCTCGGCGGAGAGGCTTTCATGGACAAAGTTGATATTTTTCAACGCTTTAAAGGGGCTTTAAGCTATACCTATCGCTTGCAGATTGCCGAAGAACAATATTTGAGTTTTGGGTTGTGGGGCAGCGTTTATCAAAACACCCTGAACGCATCCGACATCAACGGAAACATCAACGACCCCCTTTTCCGTAGCTTAGATGTGCTGACCAAGATGAACTACAACGCGGGCTTTGGCTTGGTGTATTACAACCGTGCTTTTGAAGTGGGCATAGGAATGCCCACCCTTTTGCGCACAAAAGATGCCTATCTGATGCAAAGTCAAGGCAATTTTGCTTTCGAGCAAGAACTGCTTTTTCACATCGGAAACACCTTTGCCCTCAGCCCTACTTTAGAGTTGATGCCTTATGCCGTGGTTCGGCGCACACTCCATCAACCCACTATTGTGGATGTTTCGGCCACCTTTATCTTCGACAAGAAATTTTGGATCAGTGGCCTCTATCGCAACAGTCAGGTGCTGGCTTTGGGCGTTGGCGGCGAGCTTTTTAACAGCTTAAACCTGCATTACAGCTATGAAATTGGTTTGGGAGGTATGTATGACAACTCAGGCGGTTCGCATGAAATTACCCTTGGATTCAGGTTTGGCCAAATCAACAATGACAATACACGAGCCACTAAACAACCTCGACAGAAACAAAAAAACAGACGCTATATGTTACACGATTACCAGCAGTTATACGAACAAAAATACAGGAGAGATTAACAAATGAAAAATCTATACACACTATTGATCGCCTTTGCTACGCTGGCAGTCTTTTCATTTGCAAGCCCAGCGTTTGGGCAAGTGGCCGATTTTACCGCCAATCCTACAACCACATGCGTGGGAGGCACTGTTACTTTCACTGATGGGTCAACAGGTATTGTCCCCGGTACCACCTACTTGTGGAATTTTGGTTCGGGAGCAAGTCCATCTAATGCCACAACTCCCGGCCCACATGTCGTTACTTATTCTACGATAGGTTCCAAAACAGTTACCCTTACACTTACCGAAGGGAATAACGTTTATACGAAAACAAGAAACAACTATATTGTTGTTAACCAAACCAATTCTATCACCCTTACCTCCGGTGCAAGCACTAACATTCAAACGGTTTGTTTGAATGCTTTACTGGCACCAAGCATCACCTATGCCACTACCGGCGCCACGGGAGCAACATTCACCGGATTGCCGGCGGGTGTTACCGGAAATTTCAACAACAATGTAATTACCATCGGCGGTACTCCGAGTGTTGTGGGCAACTTCAGTTATAGCATAACCTTAACAGGTGGCTGCG
>JADYZK010000266.1 GCA_020853175.1 Bacteroidales bacterium | reverse complement strand
GGGAGGTTTACACCCTTTCTCGGAAGTAAAATACCACCATTCACGGCCTCGAGCAGGGCTTCATCCTCGCCATTGGTTTCCACCACTTTGAAGGCCATTTTGCCATCGTCAACAAGAATGGTTTCTCCCACCTGCACATCAGCGGCAAAAGAAGGGTAGCTGATAAACACTTTGTGGCTTGTTCCTAAGCAGGCTTCATTTGTAAAAACAATCTTATCTCCTGGTTCGAGCATAACTTCGCCATCGGCAAAATCACCCAAACGTATTTTTGGCCCCTGAAGATCAGCAAGAATAGCTACTGAAGTGGCATGTTTGCTTTGGCTTTCACGAATGCGGTTCATCACCTCTAAGTGATATTGCTGCGAGCCATGAGAAAAATTAAGTCGAAAGACGTCAACACCTTTTTTGATAAGCTTTTCCAACATTTCAGTCGTATCGGAGGCAGGGCCGAGGGTGGCCACAATCTTTGTTTTCATTCTTGACACCTATTATTAATGGTGTACAAAGTTAGACGATTCTTTTGCAGTTCGTTCAACCAGGCCAAAACTACGTGAATAATCGTATAAGTTTACGCGTAAAACCTTAGAAGATGTGGCATTGGCAGGGACTATCTTTGCCTTACATTATCACAAAAAAATAAAACTATGAAATCATTTCTCCAACCTATGAAATCTATTGCAGCAATTCTGCTTATTTCAACCACAATCTTTTTTGTTTCTTGCGAAAAAGACGAGACCGAAACGCCTGAAAACACGCAAAGCTCCTCCACACCTAACATGGGCGATGGCACTGTAGTAGCCGTGATTACTGAAGCAACGCAATCTACCCCTATCGGCGATATTGCCATTAACCTGGGAACTGCAGTAGCTGCTTTTACAGGATCAAATAATTATGCCACCTTAGCCGATGGTGGAAATGTGTCGGTGGATGGCAACGCACTCACAAAGTATGACAACAACTCTTATGTATTTACGCCAGGCCTCACCTCTCCTACCGGCATCGAGTACGGAACCAACGTTAAATGGTCTATTTCTGGAAATTCAGGTTCCGGAGTGCCGGCTTTTGAACACACCTACAACAGAGGATTCCCCAATATTGGCAGCATCACCAGCGGTGCCGAAGTGTCTAAAGCGGGATATACACTCACTTTTAGCTCTATTTCAAATGCCGATTCTGTTTACCTTATCATCAACGATGTTGTGAAATCACTTGCCGGAAATGCCAGAAGCTACACCTTCACCTCGGGCGAATTGAGCGGCCTTTCAACCGGACAAGGCAACGTTACCGTTGCAGGATGGAACTACGGTACAGCAAGTTACGGAGGAAAAAACTTCTACTTTGTCAATGAAACCGTGAAAATTAAAAGCGTTAACATCACCAACTAAAAAAAAACTGCTTTTGATTTGTCCTTAAAAGAACGTTCACTAAATCATCAAAAACAGCTTTTCATTTAACTGCCATTGCTTCAGGGGGAGCCAATGGCAGTTTTTTTTGCATCAGCTAAAACTTTTCGGCACCGTTTTCGTTTGGTAAACATGACGCGAATCCAGCTTATTACCCTCTTCTTTTTAACCTTCATTTTGCTTGGCTCGAAACCGAATTTCTCGCAAACAGCAAACCCATTGCCCGAAAGTCTGAGAAAATACAATGCCACTTCCATTGGCGATCTGGCAAAAAAGATTTCTGCCATAAGCGTAAAAGATGCTGACCGTCTAAACCTCATTTATAGTTGGATTACTGACAATATTCGGTATGACCTGCAACAAATCAACAGCGTCGAACTTTCTCTTTCGCAAGCAGCAATCACCGAAAAGGCTTTCAAAAGTCGAAAAGCTGTTTGCGAAGGATACGCAGGTTTGATGGACAGTCTTTCGGTTTTGGTGGGCATCCCATCCCATTTGGTGAGTGGTTATACCTTAATTTTAGACAAAATTGATCCGACCCCACATGTTTGGGTGGCCTCTTTTATTGATGGAAAATGGCTACTTTCTGACCCTACTTGGGGTTCGGGAGCCATGGTAAACAATCGTTTTGTGAAAGAATACGACCCGAAATTTCTTCTTGTGAAGCCAGAAGAGATGATAAAAACGCATTTTCCGTACGACCCTTTGTGGCAGTTTCTATCCTCGCCTTTTACCCATGAAACCATTCTCAACAGAAAAATGAACCAACGGTTGACAAACTTTTATCTTCACCACAGTGATAGTTTAAACCATTACATATCAGCAAGTAGCGCACAACAAATTGAAATGGAATTACAGCGGATTCAATCATTATATGTTCCACATTCAGCTTTGAATGAGCGCGTGAATTATCTGCAAAATGCGTTCAATACCAACCAATACAACCAATCCATACGGTTGCTCAACAGCATTGCGCAAACCTTCAATCAAGCCGTTGCAGCTTACAACGAATACGCTGTTTCGCACAACCAAAACCAGCAAAACAAGCGCGTGAAAGTCAACACTGCCAAGCTTGCACAAGCAAAAACGTTGATTGAAGAATGTCATCAACAACTAACAGAAAATTCCTACCCTGAAAGTTTGATTGATCAAGCGCGAACAGTTCAAAAATCAATCCTTGAATTGAAGTCGAAAATTGACAGCAGCAAGTGAAAAGATAGAAAAAATTCAAATTCGGTGCCTTATATAATGCTTAACTTTGCGGTTCAGCGTAAGCGAAAACTTTGAATATTTTCAGGGTTTCCTCAAATTCTGACACACCAAATAAAGCAAAATGAAACGATTTATCCTTTTGGCCCTTTTTGTGCTTGGGCTTCATCTCCTGCCAAAATCACAAAATGTATTTAACGCATGTGGCATTCAATCAGGTGTTTGGGACTATGACACCGTTTATGTAAGCTGCGACATCAGCATTCCCAACGGTCAAACTCTAACCATTGAAAGTGGAACACAGGTTGTATTTAACGGGCATTTTTCAGTCAAGGTTCAAGGAACATTGAAAGCTCTTGGAACAGCCGCTGACAGCATCATTTTTAAAGTTTCCGACACTACCGGCTTTGGCAATATCCACAGCATCCAAGGAGGATGGAAAGGAATTAAATTCAACGAAACTGCGCCAGAAAACGACTCCTCCTGCTTCGAATATTGTGTGTTTAAAAACGGAAAAGCTGCCGGCGATTCTATCAACTCTTATGGAGGAGCTCTTTTTGCCTCTTCCACCAACAAGTTGAGTATCCGCCATTCCACATTTAAAAACAATTATGCCTTTTATTGGGGTGGCGCTGTTTATGCTTTCAAATCCAATATTTTGATGGAGCATTGCCGCGTTACCGAGAATGTTTCCGGAAACGACGGCATGGTTTACGGATATGGCGGAGGGCTATGCTTTGTTGCCTCACTACCCGATCTGCGTTTTACCCGATTAGACCACAACAGCTCCACCGGAATTGGCGGCGGCGCATCGTTTGAAAGTTCAAATCCGTTGTTGCTGAATTGCATCATCGAGCACAATTACAGCGGATTGGGTGGCGGATTGGGTTTTTTGCGTGCAACGCCTGACCGGATGATTTCAAACCTGCTGGTAAGAAACAACGAAGCCTATTTTTTTGGTGGAGGAATTGCCAACGTTAGCGCCTCTACCGCCATCAGTAACAGCACCATTGTTGAAAACTACGCGTCGATGGGAGGCGGTTTTTATTGCAACGAAAGCTCACATACGAAGCTATATAATAGTATTTTATGGAACAACACTTCATACGACACCTTGGGTTCGCAAGTGTGGATTTGGGATGTTTTTTCCGAACCTGGTTTTTATCATTGCGCCATTCAAGGAGGAGTTCCGTGGTTTGGCGGAAGTAGTTTTCATGGCGAATACCTTGCCAATACTGAACTCGACCCTTTATTTGCGGAGGCAGAACAAGGAAATTTCAGGCTTCTGGCGGGTAGTCCATGCATCAACAGCGGCAACAACAGCCCCGAAAGCCTTACGCTGCCTTTACATGATCTCGACTTGCACAACAGAATCATGTATCAAACTATTGATATGGGAGCTTTTGAATACCAAGGTGTTGTGGGTTTAAAACCCCTTCAGGATGAACTATTTAGGGCGTCTGTTTATCCTAATCCACTCACAAATGAAAGCCAGTTAGCCATTGAAAATGATAAAGAAACCGACTTTCATTTCGTGCTTCGCAGCAGTGACGGCAAAGCGCTATTGCAACATCGCATTTTTCTGTCAAGAGGCACCAAAAAAATACCGCTCTGTGACTTAAACATTGAAAAAGACAAACTAAAAAGCGGAGTTTATTTTATAGAAATCAGCAACGAATACCAAAACAAGGTGATAAAACTGATACATTAGCAGCCTATTCCTTGGTTTTATATTTCTGGTCATACATCCACTCGGCATCCAGTTTAAGCATTTCTTCCTCCGAAATATTTCGATCACGGGCTTTCTTCTGCACGCTTGCCAACCATTCGGGAGAGCCTTTAATGGCCATCACCATCATGTCAATCACTTCGTCTTTATTGGTGTAATATTCTGGGTGTTTTTGCCAATCGCCGAACATCC
>JADYZK010000265.1 GCA_020853175.1 Bacteroidales bacterium | reverse complement strand
TTTGTGCCGTTGCTACCAGTTTTGTGCGCGCTTTGCCGCCTTTTACCCATTTCATGGCATTTTCCGAATCGCTGTAAATAGTCATCGAGCTGTTTTGTTGTTTGAGCCAAGCCAATCCGTGAACGATAGCCAAAAATTCGCCCACATTATTGGTGCCCATTTTGTACACCTTGCTCCTGAAAACCTCTACACCGCTTGGGCTCAACACACCGCGGTATTCCATATCGCCCGGATTGCCCGAACAAGCGGCATCAACAGCCAAGGCCTCTTCCAACGGTCTGTTTTCGGCCATGGGCTGAGCACTTTTAGTGGTGCTTTTTGGCGATGGTGCAGGAGGACCTGACCGAAAGGCTAGTTCAGCGGTGTGGCGGTCGGGAAACGACTTGTAGCGGGCAGCTGTGTATTCGAAAATTTGCTCCTGGCAAGCTGCCCAACTGTTGAAAACACCCGTTCGGCGGCCATTCCATACAACGTAAAATTTATTTTTTGCCATGGTGCAAAATTAATAAAATCGAATCCTTTTGGCCAATTACAAATAAATCATAAGCGCGATTGGAATGGAAGATATTTTCAGTCGTGCTTTTACTTTGTTAAGTGGAATGATACCAATACGTTATCCTCAAAGAATAAAAAATATTTACAATGATTTTAACCTAATACCAATAAAAAATGTGCGGGGCAAACCCGGGCCGTAAATGTAATTGCTGTCGCGGTTGCGGTAGTTGTCAAAATCATCTTGATAAATATTGGTGATGTTTTTGATGCCGCCATAGAGTTCAAGGCCAGTATCCACAGAAGGGATTGGAAAGGTATAGCCCAACTTGATGCCAAACTCGGCAAAGGACGGGGAGTTGCGATATTCGCTCGCTTCGAGGCTTTCATCGGGTGAAAACTTGGCCATCAGCATCGGTCCGGTGAACACACCATTGATAGAGGCATTGAAGTTTTTGGTGGGGTTAAGCGTTAAAACGGTATAACCATATTGGTTGGGGCTGCGTAAAAACTCTTTTTTGCTTCCAGCAATGGAATCCAGGTGAAAAATAGCTTCATCGTGCTGACTTTTTTGCAGGGTGATGCCGGCTTCGAGTTGAATTTTTTTGTCGTAGTTGGCGCGCACCTCAAAAGTAAACCCTTGAACTGTTGCGCCTTGTCCGTTTCTTTTTTCATAACGTTCGCCCAAATCATCGGCACCGATCGGCTGAAGGTAAAAGGCATCATCCAAACGGGTGTAGAAACCTTCGAGGGTAAAACCTAAAATATAGTGTTCTTTGGGCTGATCAAAGTTGATAGAGCCGCTGATGCTGTTAGACCTTTCTTCTTTAAGGTTGGGATCGAGCGTTATGCGTGAGATGCCGCCACCGGAAAAAGCGAGATGCATATCGGTATCAAAAGCTTGCGGAGCACGAAAACCTGTTCCCCAAGTCAATCGAAACTGGGTGTAGCTCTTCAAGCGGTACAACAATGAAACTCTAGGGCTGAACACCGTATGGTCAACAAGGTTGTGCTTGTCGGCCCGCACTCCCGTCAAAAGGGTAAAAGAGGGGTTGATTTGCCAATCGCTTTGTAAGAATCCTGCAAAGTTTTTGGTTTGCTGATCAATACCGTAATTGTATTGCGGAATGGAGTCGAGCACTTCATCAAAAAGGTATTCTACACCGGCAGTAACTACATTGGTTCCGCCCACAAAACTGTTGAAGCGGTGGTTCATGTTTACTCCGCCTTGCATGGTAGTGTTCGATGTTTTTCCATACGGAGGATTGCTGAGATGTTCGTATAAGGCGGCCTCAAAACCTTCTTCTGTTTCATACTCGTCCCTCACGGGAAACAAGCCGGTGTAATGGTCGCGATCGGTCTGTTGGCCGGCAACATAGGCAATGAATGAGCTTTGGTTGTCGTTAAAATTGATTTGGTAATCAACGCCTCCCATCAGGATATTGTGTAGGCGTTCTTCTGATTGTTGTGCCAAATGTGCCTCTTTATCTATCATTTCGCCGCCATAGCGGTATTCATAAAGGCTTGTAAAATTAATTTCAATTTTTTGGTTGAGGTTGGGTTTGTAAAACAGGTTGGCACCAAACTAATTGTTTTTTAGTTGCGGCAATTCTGAGAAATTGTCTTTTTCCGTTTTTTTACTGCCATCAGGTAAAAGTGTAACACCTACATGATCATAAGCCTCACGATTTCTATTGTTTACAAAAATAACGGCACCTGCATTTCGTTTCGGACTTACCACGCTGATGTTGCCATTGAGCACGTTGTCCATGGCTTCGCCGTTGATGCTGTGTGAGGTAAAACTCAAATCGTAAGTGTTGTTTTTTGGCATTTGTGTAATCACGTTCACCGTTCCGCCAATGGCACTGGAACCGTAAAGCGCCGATCCGCCGCCGCGCACCACCTCAATGCGATCAACCATATTGGCGGGAATTTGTTCCATGCCATACAATCCGATCAGAGGACTGAAAATAGGTCTGCCGTTGATCAGAATTTGTGAATATCCGCCTCCTAAACCATTCATCCTGAGTTGGGTATAATTACAAGTTTGGCAATCGGTTTCGACCCTTAAGCCGGGTTGAAATCGCAAACCTTCGGAAATATTACAAGCCTGAACCGCTTTGATGGTTTTACTGTCGAGAACGTTTACGATCACCGGTGCCTCGGTTTGCCGCTGAAAGGTTTTGGTTCCGGTAACCACCACCTCGTCTAATCGCATTACCTCCGCCTTGATTTCAAAATTTACCTCTATGGATTTTCCTGCCACTACTTCAATCTCCACTTCGTGGTTTTTATACCCTACAAAATTGGCCACTAACACATGCTTTCCACCCGGCAGATTCACCAACATATAGTGGCCAGTTTGGTCGGTGGTGGTGCCAATATTGGTGCCTTTAACAAACACATTGGCAAAAGGAACGTGTTCGCCATCGGATTGAACATCGCCAAACACATTGGCATCGCTTTTTTGAGCAGAAAGATGCACGGCAAAAAAAGCCATTGCAATAAAAAGTAAAAGGTTTTTTCTCATTGAATTATGATTTTGTTTGTACATATATCACTTTTGTAAATGTTTCATTTAATACCAAATGCTGACCTTTAATGCTGATTTCACTCATTTTTTGATGTTCAAAATGTCGTTCTAATTTGATCTCGCTGTTGAGCGCAATGTGGTTGGCAGCGCAGAAATCGAAAAAGTCGGCATCGGAGCTGAACAGCCGAACGATGGTGTAAATTTTGCCTGCATCAGCAGTTGAAAGGGCGATACTTTGAGCGTCGTTTCGGGCCTGTCCGTCGGCAGTAGGAATGGGATCACCATGCGGATCGGTGGCCGGATAGCCTAAAAAACAATCTATTTTTTCAGATAGAAAATCTGAAGTAAAATGCTCAAGCATCTCGGCTTCCCGATGAATTTCATGCAACGACAGTTGAAGAGTTTGATGCAGAAACGTTTCCCAAAGCCTATGTTTCCTCAGCACATTCATGGCCAGCAATTGGCCTTCCGGAGTCAATGACAGAGGTTTATACTTCGTGTAAACGATTAGGTTTTTCGCAGCAAGACTGCGGGCCATATCCGTGGATGCTGCGTTGGTGATGCGAAGCATTTTGGCCAATGTACCTGGTTTAACGTCGGTTCCTTCACGCTGGTTTTGCAGGTAAATGGCCTTGATGAAATTTTCAGTGGATACAGACATAATTGTTCGACTAAAATTAAAAGTTAAGTGAGCTTAAAAAATTATTAAACAACAACAGTTGAAATTTGTTTTATCGGAATGAATTTTTTTATCACAAGAGGATGATGATTCAATCCACTTTTATTAAAAGTATTTCATTAATTATAGAGAAGCAAAATCACTCCTCGCGATTTGCTTTTCTCAAACGTTTGCAGTAGTTTTGTATCCTATTCAAAAAATACCTGTTATGACTTATCAGCCCTCCATAAAGCTGACATTTTTAAACATCAAAGAACGCGACAGGTTTTCGTAATTCCTTTTTTTCATCCTTTTTGGCTTATTTAAAGCCTTATCAATCAAGTTTTTTATTAAATCAAAGAAAAAAGACATGGAATTACCATTTGCTGAATCGTATAAAATAAAAATGGTCGAACCGCTGCGTCGCACCACACGTTCTGAACGCGAACAATATATTAAAGAAGCCCACTATAACCTGTTTAACCTGCGCAGCGAGCAGGTGTTTGTTGATTTGCTCACCGACTCGGGCACGGGTGCCATGAGCGACCGCCAATGGTCGGAAATGATGCTGGGCGACGAAAGTTATGCCGGAGCATCGAGTTATTACAAACTGAAAGATGCCATAACCGACATCACCGGTTTCAATTATTTTTTGCCTACCCATCAGGGCCGCGCCGCAGAAAACGTGTTGTTTTCGGCCATGATAAAAAAAGGTGATGTGGTGCCGGGCAACGCCCATTTTGATACCACTAAAGGTCACATCGAGTTTAGAAACGCCGAAGCCATAGACTGCACAATTGACGAAGCCTATGATACCACGCTCGATCATCCTTTCAAAGGAAATATTGACCTTAAAAAACTCGAAAAAGTTTATCAAAGCCATTCTGCCGAGATGATTCCAATGGTGATTGTCACCATCACCTGTAACACCTCGGGCGGACAACCGGTTTCGATGCAAAACATCCGTGCGGTGGCCCAACTCTCCAAAAAATATGGTGTTAAAGTAGTTTTCGACTCTGCCCGTTTTGCTGAGAATGCCTACTTCATCAAAATTCGTGAAGCCGGTTATGCTGATAAATCCATTCGGGAAATTGTTCGCGAAATGTTCTCCTACGGCGATGCCATGACGATGAGCAGCAAAAAAGATGCTATCGTGAACATGGGTGGTTTTATTGGTTTCAGGGAAGAATCACTCTTCAAAAAAGCCAGTGTTTTCAACATTATGTTCGAAGGCTTTATCACCTATGGAGGCATGTCGGGCCGCGATATGAACGCCTTAGCTCAAGGTTTGTACGAAGGAACGGAGTTCGATTATCTTGAAACACGCATCGGTCAAGTTGCCTTTTTAGGACGATTGCTCAAAGATGCCGGTATTCCGGTGCAGTATCCTTTTGGTGGCCATGCCATTTTTGTGGATGCCAAAAGGTTTTTGCCACAGGTTCCGGCAGCAGAATATCTGGCGCAAACACTGGCTGTTGAACTCTATC
>JADYZK010000264.1 GCA_020853175.1 Bacteroidales bacterium | reverse complement strand
GAAAATGCTTAGCACGGTGGCCGATTTTCATGCGTTGCAGCACTTCGTTCACTTTTTGTTTTCGCTCAGAAGCTTTCATTTTGAGGTACATCAGCGGCAGCTCCACATTGTCGAAAACGTTCAGCTCATCAATCAGGTTAAAACTCTGAAAAATGAAGCCGATATTGCCTTTCCGAAACTGCGTGCGGTCTTTTTCTTTCAGGTGCGAGACATCCGTTCCTGAAAAAAAATACTTGCCTTCGGTGGGATTATCCAACAGCCCGACAATATTAAGCAATGTGGATTTTCCGCAGCCCGACGGCCCCATAATGGCTACAAATTCACCTTTTTTCACGTAGATACTTACCTTACATAGTGCAAGCGTTTCCACTTCATCAGTTCTAAAAACCTTGGTTAAATTTTCAGTTTTAATCATTTCTATGTCGTTTAAAGTCTGTATAAATTTCTTTTGATGTTCTCTGAAAAAGTTGAAAATTAATTCTACTTCAATACTATCCTTTCACTATTTCCAAAAGTTTCATAGCCTGAAACAATTACCTTTTCACCCTCCTTCAAACCCTCCAATACTTCGTAGTATTTTGGATTTTGCCGACCAATTTTTATCATCCTCTTTTCGGCATATTTGCCATCGGGCGAAAGCACAAACACCCACTGGCCGCCCGTTTGCTGGAAAAAAGTGCCTCGTGGCAGCAACAACGCTTCTTCTGGACTTCCCAGTTGCAGGCGGGTGTAGTAGGTTTGGCCGGTGCGCATGTTTTCGGGCATTTCGCCCGTGAAAACCATCTCAACCGAAAAGCGACCTTCGCGCACTTCGGGCAAAATTTTTCTTATTTTTAATTGAAACTCCTGTCCCTGCCGGTCGAGCATGGCTGTAAGCCCCGTGCGCACTTGGTCAATATAATGCTCGTCAATTTTAGCCACCACTTTGTAGGACGAAAGCACATGGATTTGTCCTATCCTGCCTCCTTTTGAAATGGACTGCCCCAACTCCACATCGAGCGTGGTCAGTTGTCCGTCAACGGGAGCGGTCACATTCAAACTCTCTTGGCTTTGCCGAATCAGTTTTAAATTCATTTCCATGTTGTTCAAGTTATCCTGCATCTGATCCACCTGAATTTTCCGATAGATAGAGTCTTGTTTTTGGCGTTCAAGATAAAGCTCGATGCTGCGTTGCGCAAATTGGTAGTCTTCCTCAGCAATCAGAAATTCGTCTCTCGAAACCATTTTATCCTCATACAAACGCAGCTTTTGACCATACACCCTTTCTTTGCGTTTGATGTCAAATTCAAGGTTCAGCAACTCCCGTTTGATCTGTAGTTTCTCTTGCTCCATCACCACCATCGTATTGCGCAAAAAGTTGCTTTTTTCGGCCAGTTGCGCCTCACTGTTTAAGATATTCAGCGTTAAATCGGGATTGCTCAGGCGTAAAATCACATCGCCCTCCTTCACCATCATGCCTTCTTCAATCACCTTTTCCTCCACGCGTCCGCCTTCGCGAACATCGAGAAAAATAGTGGCAATCGGTTCCACATTGCCGGTAACGGTGATGTAATTGTGGAAAATGCCCGCCGAAACCGTTTCGATCTGTATTTTATCAGTATCCACATTTAAGGAGGACAGATGGCTGGCAAAAAAAGCCTGATACAACAGAAAAGCAAGCAGCAACGCCAATCCGGCAATCAACAGATGCTTCTTTTTTAACCCTTTTTTCTTTTCTATCGGAATATCCATGAACTTGGTTTTTTTAGTTTACCTCTTATCATTCAATATAGATGCCGATAAATTTAAAGCATTGATATATAGTTATTTGGTCAATAGAGTTAAGTCTTTAACATCAAACTATGTAAAGTTCTCTTACACCTGTTGTGCCATTCATTTACAAATCAACTAATTTAGCCGCCATGAAAGGCAATATTCTTATACTCGACGACAACAAGAGCGTGCTGACCGCTTTGGAAATGCTGATACAAACCGAGTTTGATCAGGTTTTTACGCTCCGAAACCCCAACCTGCTGCTCGCTACACTGCAACAACAAAATATTGATTTGGTGCTGTTGGACATGAATTTCAAGGCCGGCATCAACACAGGCAACGAGGGGATATTTTGGTTACATGAAATTCAAAAGCTTGATCCTTCATTAGTTGTAGTAATGATAACAGCTTACGGCGATGTGGAACTGGCCGTGAAAGCAGTCAAAGAAGGTGCTTTCGATTTTATATTAAAGCCATGGGACAACCGCAAGCTCATCAGCACCTTACAAGCCGCCATGAAATTGCGCAAGAGCCAGATGGACAACACCGCATTGGCAAAAACAAGCCAGACTTTAAAACAAGCACTTGCTCCGCCCTTTCAAGAATTTATCGGGCAGTCGGAACCGATCAAAAAGGTGTTGGCCATCGTTAAAAAAGTGGCAGCCACCGATGCTAACATTTTTATTACTGGCGAAAATGGTACGGGCAAAGAACTGATAGCACGCGAAATTCACCAACATTCGTTGCGAAAAAACGAGATGATGGTAAGTGTTGACATGGGTTCCATTAGCGAAACGCTGTTTGAAAGCGAGCTTTTTGGCCATACCAAAGGCTCCTTCACCGATGCCAAAGACGATCGCACCGGCAAATTTGAAGCCGCCCACAAAGGCAGCTTGTTTTTAGACGAAATCGGGAACCTTCCTCTATCCCTTCAGGCTAAATTGCTGGCTGTTTTGCAAAACAGAACCATCGTTAAGTTAGGCAGCAACAAGCCCATTCCCGTTGACATCCGTCTGATTACAGCCACCAACAAAAATTTGCCGGCCATGATTTCCGATGGTCTTTTTCGCGAAGACTTGCTTTACCGCATCAACACCATCACCATCGAGCTGCCGCCCT
>JADYZK010000263.1 GCA_020853175.1 Bacteroidales bacterium | reverse complement strand
TCAGTATTCATGTTGGACTTGTTGAAGGCCCATGCACAAAAGTAAAAATAATCCATTCACTTCACAGAATGATAAAAAAATAGGGAAATAAAAAAGGGGATTGCCCCCTTTTTATTTCATAAAATGTACGGTATCGAAACCATTTCAGATGTACTAAAAAAGTAAATCCATGCTTATAGCACTATTGGTCCAGCTTCTACAAGACGTTTACCTTCTTCTGTATCAGTGTATTTCTCAAAATTAGCCACAAACATTTTTGCCAATTCGTTGGCTTTTCTATCAAATTCGGCAGGATCGGCATACGTGCTTTTGGTGAACAAGATATTGGAATCAACTCCTGCCAGTTCGGTGGGCACTTCCAATTTGAAGCGGGGCGAAATGCGGGTAGGCGCCTTTTCGATACTTCCGTCGAGAATGGCATCAATGATGGCGCGAGTGGCTTTGATAGAGATTCGTTTTCCGGTTCCATTCCAACCGGTATTGACAAGATAGGCTTTCGCACCCACGGCTTCCATCCTTTTCACAAGCTCCACGGCATATTTGGTGGGATGCAGGGCAAGGAAAGCATTGCCAAAACAAGCGGAAAAAGTAGGTTGCGGACTCGTTACTCCAAGTTCGGTTCCGGCCAGCTTGGCAGTAAATCCTGAAAGGAAATGGTATTTGGTTTGGTCGCTATTGAGTTTTGAAACCGGAGGAAGGACACCAAAAGCATCCGCAGTGAGGAAAATCACCTTGGTGGCATGGCCGCCTTTTGAAACAGGTTTCACAATATTATCAATGTGGTTGATGGGATAAGAAACCCGTGTGTTTTCAGTTTTGGCTTTGCTGTCAAAATCAATGCTGCAATCTTCACGTATCACCAGATTTTCCAGCAAAGCATCTTGTTTGATGGCATGGAAAATATCCGGCTCGTTTTCTTCGCTCAGGTTGATGCACTTGGCATAACAGCCGCCTTCAAAGTTAAAGACACCATCATCATCCCAGCCATGCTCATCATCGCCAATCAGCATCCGTTTAGGATCGGCTGAAAGGGTGGTTTTTCCCGTTCCCGACAATCCAAAAAAGATAGCCACATCGCCGTCTTTGCCCATATTGGCCGAGCAGTGCATGGCCGCAATGCCTTTCAGTGGCAGGTAATAATTCATCATGGTGAAGATGCCTTTTTTCATTTCTCCGCCATACCAACTGCCGCCAATCAGCGACATGCGCTCGGTAAGGTTAAAAACAACAAAGTTTTCGGAGTTCATTCCCATTTCTTTCCAGTTGGGATTGACGGCTTTAGAGGCATTAAGGACTACAAAATCGGGAGTAAATGTGGCCAACTCTTCGGCGGTAGGACGGATGAACATATTTTTCACAAAATGGGCCTGCCATGCCACTTCCATAACGAAACGGACTTTGAGGCGGGTGTCGGGATTGGCTCCGGCATAGGCATCCATGATGTATAACTTCTTTTCGCTCAACTGTTTAGAAGCGATATCTTTTAACACCTCCCATTTGGCAGGTTCGAGCGGACGGTTGTCGTTCTTTCCAATCGTGGACCACCAAACGGTATCTTTTGATACATCATCGTAAACAATGTATTTGTCTTTTGGAGAACGACCGGTGAACACGCCAGTATCCACCGAAACAGCACCCATTTTGGTAACTACACCCTTCTCAAATCCTTGAAGATCAGGCGCAGTTTCGTGCTGATAAAGCTCGTCATAAGAGCTGTTATGAAATATTTTTTCGACATTGGTTATGCCATATTGTGCCAGTTATGATCTCAGCACTTTTTCATCTTTATACATATTGATGTTTTTTAGTTTTACATGCGGTTTGATGAGGTTGCAAAGTTAATCATTCAGATGAAAGCACAAACGATTGCAATAATAATTTGAAATATGCACAGCCATGCCGATTGAATATCTTCAATTGATCAAGAAAAAAGAGATGTATGTGCGATATGTCACATATACGTATTGAAAGTCATTCAAAAAAACCAAATGTTGTTGAATTGGTGTTACTTTTGCAATCAATACCCTAAAATCAGCCCAATGAAAAAAATACTTTTTGCCTTTTTAGGACTGATGCTGCTTTGGTCGTGTGATTCCAAAAGTAAAAAAGACAGTCTTCAAGTGGGGAAGGTTACGTTCGACATCCTTCATTCTGTTGATGGAAAACCACTGATAGTTGACAGCCTCCTCTATATGAATGGTGCCGGTAACCGCTATGAAGTCAGCGAGATACAATGGTTTATCTCCGATATTTACGTGAATAAAGCTGATGGTTCACGCGTTTTGGTGGATGCTGAAAACAACATTTCGTATATAGACACTGATATCGAAAGCAGTCAAGTAATTCGTCCATTAACACCCATTGCTTCAGGCGTTTATTCTGGATTGAGCTTCACTTTCGGAATCAATGAAGAAAAAAACAAAACCATGCGTTTCGTCAATCCACCTGAATCGTTCATGTTTTGGCCCGATTATCTGGGTGGGGGTTACCATTATATGAAACTCAACGGCAAGTGGATCAATCCACAAGGACAAGCAGAGCCTTTCAATTTTCATCTTGGCATTGGCCAGATTTATGATTCCACAGCCACCAAATCAAACTATGTCAACCTTGATTCCTGCTGCTCGCGCAACCACTGCCAAGGCTATCAACCTCCACAAAAAATGATGCCCGTCATCGGTTTTGTACACAACTATTTTGAAGTTCAATTGAACCAGGAATTTATCATTTACGATGAAAAAACAACTCAACTTGAGCTTGTTATGCAAATTGAAAAATGGTTTAACGGACAGCATATCTACGATCACAACCATTGGGGAGGCAGTATTATGCAGCAACAACCAGCCATGAAAATGGCCTGCGAAAACGGATTGGATGTTTTCGATTTGAAGGTGAAAGGCATTGAAAATGACTCCAAATAAACTTCGGCTGTGTGTTCTGCTCTTTGTTTTCATTGGTTTGTCATCATGCAAAACTGAGCCGAATCCACAAATTTATACCCCGACACCTTATATTATAGAAATCCCTTTTGGTTTTCCTACCAAGCTTAACATTCCTGCTGACAATCCTTTGACCGAAGAAGGCATTGCATTGGGAAGATTTTTATTTTACGATGGTCGCATGAGCGGCCGCACCCATCCCGATTCGCTGATGAGCTGCGCCACGTGTCACCTTCAAAGTCGAAATTTTGAAGCAGGTGTGGATCATCCTCTTTTTGAAAATGGATTTGTTCATGGCCTCAACGGACAGCAGACGCAGCACGTGATGCTGCCTTTGGTCAATCTTGTTTGGAACCACAGCGGATATGGCTGGAATGGTTTTTTGTATCCCACCAACGAGCGCACCGACAGGCGCAACATTGAAGATTTTGTGCGATTGGCCGTTACAGCAAGCGACGAAATAAATGCCGATACAACGCAAGTAAAAGCCGTTTTTCAAGCGCTGAAAGGCTATCCCGAATTGTTTTTCAAAGCTTTTGGCAACGAAAAAATAAGCTTCAAAAATATTGAAAGAGCCGTAGCGCAATTCGTAAGGACAATTGTTTCGGCCGATTCGCGATTCGATCGTTTTTTGAAAGGTGAAGTCCAACTCACTGCCTCAGAACTGAATGGCTATGTTTTGTTTACCACCGAAGAAGGGGCCGACTGCTTTCATTGTCATGGCGGTGGCGGAAATCCATTGTTTACCACACACCTGTTTTACAACAATGGAAAAGATACCGTTTTTAATGAAACGGGCGATCGTTTTGACGTTACCGGTAAACCAAATGACAAAGGTGCTTACAAAGCACCAAGCTTGAGAAACATTTCACTTTCAGGACCTTATATGCACGATGGTCGTTTTGCAACCCTCGACGAGGTGATTGAATTTTACTCACATCATGTGCTGCCTTCAGATAATGTTGATCCGCTGATGCACCATGTTTTAAGGGGCGGAGTGCAACTTACTCCCAACGAAAAAGCCGATCTCAAGGCTTTCATTCTTTCGCTGCATGACGATCAATTCTTATCCGACCCTCGCTTTGCTGCTCCCACGCATTTTCCTGATAAGTAAGCCATAAAAAAAACATACGGCCTTTGAAGTAAAAAACCTCAAAACCGTATGTCAATAGATGGAAAAATAAATCTTTTTTATGGGGTCGTAACACCGTTTACGTCTGTTGCTTTTTCTTTCCTTTTTTCCGAAGCATAGTTGCAAACAATACAGATGGTGAAACTTATAGCCGCGATGCTCATTAAGAACATGGCAACAATACATACGTTGATGTTTAAAAACAACCAACCGGCGACCATAACGATAATGCTTAGCAGTACCGAGGCCAGGCCAACTTTCGAGAGTATAGAACCTAATTTACACATAATCAATTAATTTTCAGCAAATTTACGCAAAGAAAGCTGAGTTTCTGCTTAATTAAGAATGACCTATATCACCTAATTAATGTGACTAAAATCACATTTTAGCTTATCTTTGTCAACCAAACAAAAGTGAATAATGACAAAACCCGAAAAAGAAAGTTGCGAAAGTTGTCGTTTTAAATCTTGTGCTGTAGAGGTTCTCGATTCGGATGAGCTCAACATCTTGCAAACCAATTGTTCTGAGGCTGTTTTTAAACGCAATGAGCTAATTTTTCGCGAAGGAACTCCCCATTCAGGGATCGCTTATGTGAAATCGGGTTTGGTAAAGATTCACAAAATGGGGCCGGTGAAAGATCAAATTCTCAAACTCGTTAAAGCACCGCAATTTATTGGCATACCAACGGTTTTAGGGAACAAAGTAAACCAATACACCGCCACAGCTTTGATTCCGACACACACTTGTTTTATTGCCACCGATGTTTTTAGAAAACTCATTCTGTTGAACGGGAAATTTGCCAACGAAATCATTAACAATTTGTGCTTTGATGAGTTATCGTTTTTTGACCGCTCCATTCACCAAACACAAAAACAAATTCACGGAAGGGTGGCCGACGCTTTGCTTTTACTCTCCAATGATATTTTTCAAAGTGATAGTTTTCAAATGCCTCTCAACCGCACTGATTTGGGCGACTTGGTTCATGCGCGTCGCGAAAGTGTTACCCGCACGCTCACCCACTTTAGGAAAGACAACTTGATCAGCATCAAAGGCAAAACCATTGAACTGCTGAACAAAAGCATGTTGGAGCGCATCAGTAAAAGCGGTTGATTTTTTGCTACTTTTGGCAATAATTTTCAATTTACTAAAATGAAAAGCGATATACATAACAATGCACCCCAAGGTGCCATTTACGGATTAGGCCTCATTGGTGCCGCTGTTTATTTTATTTCAACTGCTTCCGGTTTTTGGGGCGTTATCATTGGCTTTTTAAAAGCTTTGGCTTGGCCGGCGTTTTTGGTTTTCGAAGCCTTTAAAACAATGGCAGGTTAACAAAAGCCGATGGTTCCAAGTCAGCAAAAGCAGTTCAACGACGATTAATGACTTAAATGTTAGTTTATTCGAGCTTCGGGCATCGGCGTTTCGCCAGAGCGAGAAAAATTTGACCTTTGGACTTTCACACCTTCGACTTTCCCTTTAAAATCCAATAGGTTGTAACCGAAGTTTCATTGTTTTGCTGTGCGCCTTGAGGAGGTATTGCTCCATTGGCCCCGGGCCACAGCTGCCGCCACCTAATCCATTCTGAATGGCATCAATGGTAAGAATTGTTTCAGGTCTTGCAACCAATTCGTAACCGTGATTGGCCTGATCGAGATCAGTAGGCAAATAATGTAAAGCACTGAAATTTAATAAACTGTCGGCCTTAAATGCGATTCCCTGTCCTGCATGGTTGGTAACTTCAAAATGACGGACATCACTCCTGTTGCCCATGTCTTGCGGGCGGATATAGTCCTCCTCCATTTCGGTAACTGTTTTTTGATACAAGCCAATGGCAGCCGAGCTTTTGCGGTCGGAATAGTTTTCATGCGGACCGGCACCAAACCACTCCACCTGCTCAAAACCGTCCGGCATCTCCATGATAACCCCTAGTTTAGCGAGAGGCCATTTCACTTGGTCAGGGTCAAAAGTGATTTCCATTTCGATGCTGCCATCGCCATAAACAACATATCGGGTTGTTGTTCGGATGCTAAAACCACCTTTTGCAGCAGCGGTTTGATGCACATTTAAAGTGATGCTTCCGTTGCCGTTGTTCTCAGCAGTCATGGTGGTTACAGTATGATTGAGATGTGCCAAACCCTGAGCTTGCCAGATTGGACCGGGTCCGCCTCCAAAAATATAGTCGTTGTCCACCGGTGCACGGAAAACATTCACCCGCGGACCAGAAACCCTGTGTGTTGATTCTTTTACCAATGAAATAAGTCCGGTTTCGGGGCGAACGCCCGCCTCCGCTTCGGGATGCGTTTGTATGAGTGCCGTTCCACGAAAAGTATAGTTGCTGATGGTTCCCGTGCGTTTACTAAAGGAAAGCTCGAAGTCTTTTCCTTTTATCAGAATCCCATAATCATTTTCTTGCCATGTCATTTCAGGCATTTTTCCAACACCATTTGCAGTGATTGCTGGCACTTCAAAAGGAATTTTGAACTGTTCCCAAGCGATGACATATCCGCGTTTCGCCCAAGGGGTATCGGTTTTCAATCTAAATTCAATCTTCAAGAAATATTCAGATTCAGCTTTGAGCTGTGGTTTAGAGAAGGGGATTTCCACTTCCATTTTTTGATCGGGAGCCAGCGAAAAACCTGTCAACACTCCCGACTGAATCAACTTTCCATCCTGCTCCACTGACCAAAAACCATCATATTCGTTCAAATCCGTAAAAGCAAAACGGTTGATCAACAACACTTTACCACGCAACACATCCACGTCTTTGAAATGGATATTTTGATACACTTTGCGCACCTCTTCCAACTTAGGTGTGATACGCCTGTCGGCGGTAGTCAAGCCGTTGGCACAGAAATTCCAGTCGGTGGGGCGGTCGCCAAAATCACCGCCATAAGCCAGAAAATATTCTCCTTTTCGCTGTGGGATTTCTTTGTACAATCCTTGATCCACCCAATCCCAAATACACCCGCCAATCAAGCGTTTCGAGTTGTAAAAGGCATCCACGTATTCTTGCAAATTGCCCACGGCATTGCCCATCGCATGGGCGTATTCACATAAGAAAAAGGGTTTGGGATCGTTCTTTAAGCCTTGTTCAATGAACCACGGCACATCGGGATACATGGTGGATTCGATATCGGCAACTTCATTAAAACGCTCATAATGAATGGGGCGTTCTGCATCGCGGTTTTTCACGGCTTGTGAGGCAGCAGTGAAATTGATGCCCGGACCGGCCTCATTTCCCAGCGACCAGATGATGACAGACGGGTGATTTTTGTCGCGTTCCACCATATTCAGGATGCGCGAAACATGTGCTGCCTGCCAACTTTTAACATGACCAAGCGAAGCATCGCCGTAACCCATGCCATGCGATTCCACATTGGCTTCATCAATCACATACAATCCATAGATGTCGCACAACTCGTACCAAAGTGGATCATTGGGATAATGAGAGGTGCGTACGGTGTTGATATTGTGCTGTTTCATCAGTTCAATATCGCGAACCATTGATTTTCGGCTGACCACATGACCGTCTTTTGGATCGAGTTCATGTCGGTTCACTCCTTTTATCTTGATGCTTTGTCCGTTCACCCACAATTGCTGGTCGCGGATTTCAATTTTCCTGAACCCAATTTTGCTTTGCTGCACCATGATGATTTGTCCGTTTTGGTCTTTGGTAACCAATAAAAGCTGGTACAGATGAGGTTTTTCTGCCGACCAAAGTTTGGGATTGTTAACCATCGCCTTCAACTGAACCGGCTTCCCGTTAGCGTCAGCCTTGCTGATGGAATACGCTATCAAAGGTTTTTCGGGCAATTGTTGCGTTTCATTTTCAATGAGATAAACTTCGAATGTATGATTGACCGAAGTTCCATGATTGCGAAAAACAGCCTCTAGCGACAATTCTGCTTCAGAAAAATCGCTTTTAAAATGGGTTTGAACGAAATAGTCGAAAAGCTCCAATTTGGGAGTTGCGTAAAGATATACATCGCGGTAAATTCCGGCCATACGCCAAAAGTCCTGGTCTTCGAGATAACTCCCGTCACACCATTGATACACTTGCACCGCCACCGCATTTTGACCTTTGTTCAAGTATTTTGTAACATCAAAAGCAGCAGGCAAGCGGCTGTCTTCGCTATATCCCACATATTTTCCGTTGACCCAAACGTACAGGGCACTTTCAACGCCATCGAACTGCAAAAAAACCTGTCGCCCGCTCCAATCTTCAGGCACCTCAAATGACCTTATATACGATCCAACCGGGTTGGGATAAGCTGCGGCAGTATAATTTGAAGGCACCGAACCCAACACAAAAGGCGGAGTTTTAGCGTGCGGATAGGTCACGTTGGTGTAAATCGGGATGCCGTAACCTTTCATTTGCCAAGAAGAAGGAACAGTAATTTCATCCCAAAAGTTGTGGTTGTATTCTTTTTTATAAAAATCAAGGGGGCGCAAATCAGGATGCTTCACCCAGTTGAACTTCCAGATTCCATTCAACGACAGGTAATAAGGTGATTGATTTTTGTCGTTTTGAATCGCCTGCTGCACATCAGCATAAGGAATCCAAGAGCAACGCGCAGGCTGTTTATTGACCGCATTGACGGTTTCATTTTGCCACTCCACAACTGGCTGAGCATTGATTGCCAATGAAATAAATAGCATCAAAGCAATGAGAACAATGTTCTTCCCCATGATTTCAAATTTGCACAAACTTAGTGAAAAGAAGCCGAACTTAACGAGATTTATCTAACCTCAATCGCCTCCTGTTTAGAAAATCGAGAAGATTATTTCATTCTGCAAACGATGACATTTCATTGGTTTAGTTATTTTTGTCGAAAATGAAAGTGAATCACCGGCTTCTGCAAATATAGACCCTAAGTAACGAACAAAAAATCCAACTGAATGTATCAAAATGCAGCAGCTTCTTCAGAATCTCGTCCATTCAAAAAAAACTAACGATTACTCAACGCATAAATCATTAAAAAACAATGAAGAACATTTGTCCCACATGTGATATCCAACCGGCACTCAAAAGGTTAGGCATCAAAGACATCAATTACGGCGCCAGCACCGGCAGCCAATGGTTAGAAACCAACGGAGAATTGCTCCACAGCACCGCTTCCTGCGACGGCCAACACATCGCCAGCGTTAGACAAGGAACTTGGGATGATTACCAACAGATTATGGATCAGGCACAGGAAGCCTTTAAAACATGGAGGATGATTCCTGCCCCCCAACGCGGTGAAATCGTTAGGCAGATGGGCAATGAATTCAGAAGATACAAAGAAGATTTGGGTCGTTTGGTAAGCTACGAAATGGGCAAAATTTACCAAGAAGGACTGGGTGAAGTGCAAGAAATGATTGACATTGCCGACTTTGCCGTTGGTTTATCGCGCCAGCTCTATGGCTCTACCATGCACAGCGAACGTGCGCGACACCGAATGTACGACCAATATCACCCGCTTGGAGTGGTAGGCGTAATCACCGCATTTAATTTTCCTGTTGCCGTGTGGGCTTGGAACACCATGCTGGCTTTGGTTACAGGCAATGTTGTTTTGTGGAAACCCTCCTCCAAAGTGCCATTGTGTGCCGTTGCCATCCATAACATCATTGCCGATGTACTCAAGAAAAACAACGTTCCTGAAGGTGTAACCAACCTCATTATCGGTAGCTCCAAACATTTTGGCGACAATTTGCTGGCCGACAAACGCCTGCCGTTGATTTCCTGCACCGGAAGCACCGCGGTTGGAAGAAGGGTAGCACGTATTGTTGGCGAAAGATTGGGACGCAGTCTGCTGGAACTGGGTGGCAACAACGCCATCATCATTTCCAATAAAGCCGACATAGATATGGCCTTGATGGCTACTGTTTTTGGCGCCGTAGGTACTGCCGGACAGCGTTGCACCACCACCCGCCGACTTATCATCCACGAAGATGTTTATGATGTTTTTACAGAAAAACTCATCAAAGCCTACCAGCAAATCCGCATTGGCTGTCCACTCGATCCCAACACTTTGATAGGCCCACTCATTGACAAAGGCTCTGTGGAAGCGTTCAAATATGCTCAGGAACAAATCTTGAAAGAAGGCGGAAAAATCATCTACGGAGG
This sequence comes from Bacteroidales bacterium, assembly GCA_020853175.1. GTDB lineage: Bacteria > Bacteroidota > Bacteroidia > Bacteroidales > F082 > JALNZU01. Next base: position 498 of record JADYZK010000263.1, on the reverse strand, counting down.
CGAAGTGTTATCGGGCGAAGGTTATGAATCAGGATGTTATGTGGTTCCTGTTTTGGCCGAAGCCGAAAATCACTACCACATTGTTCAGGAAGAAACCTTTGCTCCTATCCTTTATTTGATGAAATACAAAACCATTGATGAAGCTGTAGCGCTGCATAATGCAGTTCCTCAGGGACTTTCATCAGCTATTTTCAGCACCGACCTTTTAGAAACCGAACGTTTTCTTTCGCATGAAGGTTCCGACTGCGGCATTGCCAATGTAAACATCGGCACCTCAGGAGCCGAGATCGGTGGTGCTTTCGGAGGCGAGAAAGATACCGGTGGTGGTCGCGAATCGGGTTCAGATGCCTGGAAAGCCTATATGCGCCGCCAAACCAACACCATCAATTACAGTACTGAACTGCCTTTTGCTCAAGGTATTAAATTCACCTTATAGCCAAGTATTTTAGTCCTAAAAAAACCACCAAAGCAAGCCCGACGATGATCTGCCTTGCTTTT
>JADYZK010000262.1 GCA_020853175.1 Bacteroidales bacterium | reverse complement strand
TCCAGTCGAAACAAGCTGCCCAACAAAGCCTCTCCATTGAAGCCTATACCTTGATGCTCTTCAATGATTTCACCAAAGAAAGTGCTTTCAATTATGAAGACAGTCAACTCGAGAAGAAACATCCTGAGTTCGCATCGCTCATGAAAGAATACCATGAAGGCATTTTGCTTTTTGATTTGATGGACAAAAAAGTTTGGACCAAAGCCATTCAAGATACTGCCGGATTGGTGGCTTATCACCAAAACCATGAGAACGATTATATGTTTGGCGAAAGGGCCGAAGCCTATATTTACACCATTACCAATTTGGATGAGGCCGATAAAGTGGCTGAAATCTTGAAGAAATATCCCGATGTAGCCGATGTGAGAAAGCAGTTTGAAAGCGACAGCATCAAATCGGTACGCATTCTACCCGGGAAATTTGAAAAAGGCGACAACAAATATATTGATGGTATTGAAGGCGACACCGGACTTTACGGGCCTTTGGAAGCCGATGCCGACAAAGCCGTTGTGTTTGTTTATTTGGTTCAGCGCCTCGACCCACAACCCAAGAAACTTGAAGAAGCCAAAGGTTTGATTACTTCAGATTACCAAAATTTCCTTGAGAAAGAATGGGTAAAAGAACTACGCAACAAATACACGGTGGTTGTAAATAAAAAAACACTCGAACAACTGAAAGCTGAGTTATAATGAAGCAAAAAACGCTGGTTGGGTTGCTGCTTGTGACTTTGGTGATGAGCTCCTGTGATTTCTCGTCGAATACCGACAAGGGAACTGCGGTTGCCAAAGTTTACGACAACTATCTCTACAGCTCCGACCTGGTAGGGGTCGTTCCTCCCGGGACACCAAAAAAGGACAGCCTCGCCTTGGTCATCAACTATGTGGATGGTTGGATTCGGAAAAAACTGCTCATCAGGCAGGCCGAGCGAAACCTTACCCAAAAGCAGCAGGATTTCAGCACGAAATTAGACGATTACCGAAGCTCACTCATTACCTACACCTACGAGGCCGAACTCATCAAACAAAAGTTAGATACCATCGTTACAGAATCGGAGATTTCTTCTTACTACTTGCTCAACAAAGGCAGTTTTCAGTTGCGCCACAACATTGTTAAGGCAGTGTATGTGGTGTTGCCTGATGATTCAAAAGAGCTGAAAAGATTTCAGCGGTTGCTCAAAGACCCCGACACCATCATGTCGGCTACCATTGATTTTTTGTCAAAGCAATTCGCCACCTCTTTTTATATTGGTGATGAAACTTGGATTCGCTTCGACGATCTTTTGCAGCAACTTCCCATCCAAACCTTCAATCAGGAGTTGTTCTTAAAAAACAATTCATATATCGAGATCAAAGACAAGCCATTTATCTATTTGATTCGTTTTAAGGACTATATGATCAGCGAAGGTTCCTCTCCTTTGGAATTAGAAACTGAAAACATCAGGAATATCATTTTAAACAAACGAAAACAATCTTTTCTGCGTTCGATGCACGAGGAACTTTATTCCAAAGCACTGCGTGAGGAACTTTTTGAAATTTATTGAACCTTTTAATCGCCCATGATGAATTTGAAAACAATCGGCAACAAAATAACCTTGAGGTATTTAGCAGCCAAAACCCTTCTTTTTGTCGCCTTCTTTTTCAGCTTTCAGGCGGCTGAGGCCCAACAACCCATGGTGATTGACCAAGTTGTGGCCGTGGTGGGCAAAAACGTGATTCTCCAATCGGATATTGAAAACCAGTACACCCAAATGCGTTTGCAAAAAGGCATCAGCGGGAGTGCTGAAAACATCCGTTGCAAAATTTTGGAGGACATGCTTTTTCAAAAACTTTTGCTCAATCAAGCTGAGCTTGACAGTATTACAGTTACCGATGATCAGATAGAAGAAGAAATGGAACGTCGCTTAAAGTACTTCATCAGCGAGTTGGGTTCGCAAGAAAAGCTTGAGGCATACTACAATAAGTCTGTAAGTGAGATAAAAAACGAATTGCGCCGCATGGTGAAAGAACAAACCATCGGACAAAAAGTGCAGGCCGTGATTATGGACAAGGTAGTAGTTACGCCCCAGGAAATACGTTCTTTTTTCAAAAACATGAGCAAAGACAGCATTCCTATGGTTCCTGCCGAGTATGAGATAGCCCAAATTGTTAAAAAACCGCCCATCAGTGCCGACGAAAAGCTGGCAGTGAAAGAGCGATTGAACGAGTTTCGCAAACGCATTTTGGCCGGCGAACGTTTTTCAACCCTTGCGGTTTTGTACAGCGAAGACCCAGGATCGGCGCGTAAAGGCGGTGAACTTGGCTTTTATGGCAGGGGTGAACTTTATCCCGAATTTGAAGCCGTTGGTTTTAAATTGCGCGATGGCGAAATCAGCGAAATCGTTGAAACAGAAGCCGGCTTTCATATCATTCAGATGATTGAGCGCCGCGGCGATTACATCAACGTGCGCCACATTTTGTTGATGACCAAGGTAAGCCCGGTGGCACTCGAGAAAGCTAGAACAGAACTCGATTCCATTGCAAAACTCATCCGCAACGATTCCATTACTTTTGAGGCTGCAGTAGAAAAATTTTCACAGGAAGAAAATAAAACTACCGGCGGACTTTTACTCAATCCCTACACCGGAGGCGTGCGCTTTGAAGCCGAATCACTCGATCCGCAGGTTTCATTTGTGGTGGATAAACTCGCAATAAATGAGCTAAGCGATCCCGTTCCTATGAAGACTGAAGACGGAAAAGATGCTTATCGCCTGCTGAAACTGGTGGTGAAAACATCACCACACAAAGCCAACCTCACTGATGATTACAACCGCATCCAGTCATGGGCTTTGCAGGAAAAGAAACAAAAAGCAGTTGAAATCTGGATCAGAAACAAATCAAAAAACGCTTTCGTTGACATCCATCCCGATTTCGCAAATTGCAATTTTGAGTTCAATTGGAAAATGGAGTAACCTGCCTGTAGGCCATCCTTTCAACTCTCAGCTAACAACAAACGAATAGAAGTAAATGATAACATTCAATTCCGACGTGGAAGCCGCCAAGGCGATGCAGGAAAAATATCTCGCCCTCAAGGCCGAAATTGCCAAAATAATTGTGGGTCAGGATGAAATTGTACATCAAACCTTGATAGCCATTTTCAGCAAAGGACACGTATTGTTGGTGGGCGTTCCGGGTTTGGCTAAAACCTTGCTTGTTAATACCATTGCCAAGGTGCTCGGCCTCTCCTACAACCGCATTCAATTTACCCCCGATTTGATGCCCAGCGACATCATCGGAACGGAAATTTTAGATGAAGGCCGAAAATTTCGTTTCATCAAGGGACCTGTTTTTGCCAATATTGTGTTGGCCGATGAAATCAATAGGACACCCCCGAAAACACAAGCCGCTCTGCTGGAAGCCATGCAGGAAAAAAATATTACCGTTGCCGGACAAACACATCGTTTGCAAGAGCCTTTTTTTGTGCTGGCCACCCAAAATCCTATTGAGCAAGAAGGCACGTATCCGCTGCCAGAGGCGCAACTCGACCGTTTTATGTTCAACCTTTGGTTGGATTATCCCAGCTTTAAAGAAGAAATTCAGGTGGTAAAAAATACCACTACCAGCGCGCAAGAAGAGCCAAAAACAGTGCTGTCTTCAGAGGAAATCACTTATTTTCAACAACTCACCCGCAAAGTTCCTGTGCCCGACAATGTGCTTGAATATGCCGTAGGACTTGCTTCAAAAACACGCCCCAACACGGCACTCGCCCACGAATGGACCAACAAATACATCAGCTGGGGAGCCGGGCCAAGGGCATCGCAATACCTCATCATTGGGGCGAAGTGCAATGCTTTACTGCGAGGAAAATTTTCACCCGACATTGAAGATGTAAAAGCTGTGGCATTACCCATCTTAAGACACCGTTTGGTGCGCAATTACACTGCCGAAGCCGAGGGCATCAGCATGGAGCAGATCGTTCTCAAACTGCTATAATTCCATGTCCGTTTTGTTATACCTTATTCGATCACAAGTATGAAAGACAATCGTAAAATTTATTTCGTTATTGGAGGCCTGATTTTGGTTATCTTTTTGGTATGGTATTTTACACAAACCAAAACAGAAGATACCGTAAACATTGAAGTACAGGCTAAAAAAGGACTTTTCACCATTAATGTTACCACCACCGGCGAGCTTGAAGCCAAAAGCTCGGAGATGATTTATGGCCCTTCGCCCTCCTCTTTGCGCGATGCCAGAATATGGCAACTGAAAATTGACGACATCATTCCTGACGGAACCATTGTAGATTCCGGTAATTATGTGGCCCAGCTCGATCGGTCGGAATTGACCAATAAAATAAAAGATCAGCAGATTGAAATTGAGCAATATCAGAACAATTTCATCAAAACACAATTAGACACCACCATGGATATGCGGGCAGCTCGCAACGAGTTGGTGAATCTCAAATACGCAATGGAAGAAGCGCAAATTGCGGTGGATCAATCCATTTATGAACCGCCAGCCACACAACGTCAGGTTCAAATTGAACTCGACAGGGCCCAACGATCTTATGATCAGGCGGTACGTAACTATTCATTGAAATACGAAAAAGCAGTGGCCAATATGTCGGAAGTGGCCACAGCCCTAAAAAAGAGACAAAGTGAGTTTCAAAAATTTGTAGAGCTCAGCAACGAGTTCACCGTCAGGGCTCCCAAGGCCGGAATGGTGATCTATCAGCGCGATTGGGATGGTAAAAAAAGAGGCGTTGGTGCAAGTATCAGCTCGTGGGAAAACGTGGTAGCCACGCTGCCCAACCTGCGTGAAATGATTACCAAAACCTACGTGAATGAGGTAGATATCTCCAAAGTTAAAGTTGGACAACGCGTTGAAATTGGCATTGATGCTTTCCCTGAAAAGAATTTCACCGGACAAGTCATCGAAGTGGCCAACATCGGCGAACAACTAAGAAATAGCAACGCCAAGGTGTTTGAAGTTAAAATTGAAGTCAACGAGTTCGATTCTATCGTTCGTCCGGCCATGACCACCAAAAATGTCATCATCACCGACGAGTTAAATGATGTAACTTATATCCCGCTCGAAGCCATTCATGCTTTGGACAGTATTCAATATGTATTTGTCGGAAACAGACGGCAGCAAGTGATTTCAGGCAAGTCGAATGAAAATGAGATTGTTATCCGCGCAGGTTTAACTGAAAACGACAATGTAAAATTGGTGCCTCCCGGCCAACCGGAAGATTTTAAAATGGTGATGCTCACTCCGGAAGAATTGAACAGATTGAAAGCAGAAGACCAAGCCCTTCAGGACGCGTTATTGAAAGCCGCTGCTGAAAAAGAAGCTGAACAAAAAGAGATGATGCTCAAGCGGCAACAAAATCAAGACGCCAATCCCGGAACCCCAACACCCGGAAATAACCGCGGCAATAGGCAAGGTTCACAACGAAAAGGTAGGTAATGAAGACGGAAAGATACTGGGAAATCATGCAAGTGGCCCTTGAAGCTGTTTTTGCAAATCGGGCCCGCTCCATCTTAACAGCTCTTGGTATCATCTTCGGCGTTTCGGCGGTAATCGCCATGATGGCGATTGGAAATGGCGCCAGACAGGAGATTCTCGAGCAAATAAAAATGGTGGGCGTCAACAACATCATTGTAAGTGCCAAGGTGGATAAAAACAAATCGAGCAGCGATGACAGTGAAGAAAGTGGCAAGTCAGAGAAGAAAAAATTCTCACCGGGACTGACACTTTTGGATGCCCAAAGCATTCAAAGCATTATTCCTACAGTAAAGCGCATCAGTCCCGAAGTGTCGTATGAAACAAGTATCATCAAAGATGGCATCAGGCAACAAGCCAATTTAAAAGGTGTTACCACTGACTTTTTTGAAGTTTTTAGTCTCAATCTCGAAAATGGTTCTTTTTTTAATAACGAGCAAAGCGAAAAAGGAAGCCCTGTCTGTATCATCGGTCCCGGTGTTAAAACACGCTTTTTCGCCATGGAAAATCCTATTGGAAAGCAGATCAAATGCGGTAACCTCTGGTTAAAAGTGGTGGGCGTTTTAGAAAAGCGATTAACGGGCGACAAAAACAATGCCAGCATGGGCGTTGCAGACTACGAAAATAACATTTACGCTCCACTTCAAACAGTTCTTTTGCGCTACAAAGACAGGGCTTTGGTCAACGCCGGCTCCGTTTCGGGCGGTAGCACCAGCGTGATTTTTTCAGGCAACAGCATGATGTCATTTAACAATGAATCATCTGCCTCCGATGAAGGTGCCAACTATCATCAGCTCGACCGCATTGTCGTGCAAGTGGATGATAGCGAAAACTTAGGTGCCACAACCCAAACGCTTTTGAGAATGCTGCAAAGGCGACATTTAGGTGTCGAAGATTTTGAAATCACAGTGCCTGAGTTGCTGCTCAAGCAAGAGCAACGCACCAAAGATATTTTCAATATTGTGTTGGGTGCTATTGCAGGCATTTCACTTTTAGTTGGCGGCATCGGTATTATGAACATTATGCTGGCCTCGGTGATGGAACGCATCCGCGAAATTGGTGTACGAAGGTCTATAGGAGCCACCAAAGCCGACATCATTTTCCAATTTCTTGCTGAAGCTACCCTCATCAGCATCAGCGGTGGTTTGATTGGCATCATCCTTGGGTTGGTAATGGCCCGCACCATCACCGAAACCACCGACATTTTAACCATCGTAAGCTTCTCGTCTATCGCCATCAGCTTTGGCGTTGCTGCCACAGTCGGCATCGTTTTCGGCTACCTTCCGGCTCGAAAAGCCGCCGAACAAGACCCTGTTGAGTCGCTACGCCATGATTAAACAATGGCTTTATAAATCAAGATCACCCCTTACAATTCGGCTTTACGGATTGTAAAACACAATAAATCAATTATTTTTGCAAATCGAAAAAATAGTATTCACCTCAATAAATTAGACACATGGCAGTATTAGTTGGAAAAAAAGCTCCTTATTTTGAAGCAGATGCGGTGATTGACGGCGCGTTTGAAGAAAAATTTTCACTTCAACAATTCATAGGTAAAAAACACGTCATTTTCTTCTTTTATCCTTTGGATTTCACTTTTGTTTGTCCCACCGAAATCATCGCATTTCAAGAAAGAATGGACGAATTTGAAAGCCGCAATGTAGCTGTTGTAGGTTGTTCCATTGACTCTAAGTTTTCACATTGGGCTTGGGTTAACACCCCGCGCGACAACGGCGGAATCCAAGGTGTAAAATACCCGTTGGTTTCCGACCTCACCAAAACAATTTCGACCAATTACGATGTTTTGGCCGGTGAATTTGTATATAACGAAGACGGAGAAATGGAATTTAATGGTGAGCCGGTAGCTTATCGTGGCTTATTTTTGATTGACAAGCAAGGCGTTGTCCGCCATCAAATTGTAAACGACCTTCCCTTAGGACGCAGCATTGACGAAGCTTTGCGGATGATTGATGCCTTACAACATTTTGAAGAAAACGGCGAGGTTTGTCCTGCAAACTGGAAGCAAGGCGACGAAGCTATGGTGGCAACACACGAAGGTGTTTCGGGCTATCTCGC
>JADYZK010000261.1 GCA_020853175.1 Bacteroidales bacterium | reverse complement strand
GACTGGGCTTTTATTGAAGAAGGACTTAAAGTGCCCTCGCCCAATCATCCCTCACGTTTCGAGTATGGAACTTTAGGCGATTACAGCATGAGTCTTGGCGATGGCTATCTCATTCACGGAACTTTGTATAAGCGTTTTTTGGGATTACCTGTAACCCATGGCTGCATCCGCATGGGCGATGAAGACTTGGAAGAGGTATTCACCACGCTAAAAATTGGATCAAAAGTTTACATCTATTAGTTAGAAGCACGTATGAATTCCTTTACACAAAAAGATACTAACGCGTCAACAAAGATTCAAAACCCTGTGTTGTGGTTTTTTGTATGGCTGGCACGTCGTCCAGGGATATGGTTCTTGATGCTTTTGATCGCTTTGGCGTTGCCAACGGTAGTGCTGATAACAACTGTTTTGATTCCGGCAGCTGCCTTCAATCCGCTTCACGAAGCATTAGCCGGTACAGAAAAAAACGACACGCTATCACAAAAAAAAGTTACTGTTTCATCCGATCAAGAAGAATTTTTGTTCGACATTCTGAACAAAGAACAGCGGATGAATTTTATTCAAAACCGACTTCTTTTGTCGAGGCAAGATTCCATTTACTTGGTTTTAAACTTGCAAGACAGCCTGTTAGATATTGAAATCAAAGGTTTGCCGGTGCAACGCTGCCGTTTGCACGGAATTTCGGCCAGTCCGCGACTGAAAGTGGCCGACCACGATAATCTTCAAGCATGGCTTTCGACTCCCTTCACCTTATCGTCGGAAATAGCCACCATTCCTAAAGTACCCATGCTTTTAGTGGACGCTCCTAAGGACACCACCGAAGCCGCCAGCTTGCCTAAAAAGCCCATGGAGCCTGAAAAAACTGTCGTGTATTTTACCCTTCTTTTCGATAAAAATCTCGTCATCGAAATAGCACAAACCGAAGAGGTGCTGCCTGAGGAAACGGAACTACTGCATCGCTATTACAGCAAATATGACTCCATTTTTCAGCGCACTTTGCTCCAAAAGATCATTCATCCCATGCCTGAAAACCTGCCCATTCACATCAAACTCCGCATGAATGAGGCCGATGCACGTGCCATTTACAGGTCAATCCCCCATGCCAACTTCGCCAAACTTATCATCAATCCCCTCGATGAGATCAGATAAACCTTTCGTTAGTCTATGTTGCTAAATAAACTGCTTCTTGCTTTAAAAGAGGTAGCTTATCTCGCATGACAGCTTTGCATTTACAAGAATATAAGCAAAAAGCGTTAAATTGTAATCTATTCATTAGTAATAAGTTATATATTTAAACAACGAATTTATATCAGGGAAGTCATGTCCAAAATTGCTTTTCTTTAAAAGAAAATGTATTTTCGTGTGCTATTATTACAAACAACCGAAAGAAAGACAAGTGTAGAAGTGGGTGTTTCCATTTGTTATTATGGGAAAAAATCTGTTTTTTACGCTTTAAAACAACTTAAAATCAGCGAGATGAATACCTATTGCTATAAAATAGTTCATTTATTTTTGGTCATTTGGCTTTCGATTGCAGGCACTTCGTTGGTGCAGGCCCAAGGCTATTATTCAAATTCTGCTCATGGGGCAGAATCATCCACGTATCAAAAGTGGGCTTTGCGACTGCAAGGAGGAACAAGTATTTTTTTTGGCGACATTAAAGAGAATCTGATTTTACCTTCCACTACCGGGAAAAGCGAATGGAGGGCAGGAGGTTCTTTTACCGCCGAATACCGTCCCCGACCGGTGGTTGGCCTTCGAGGACAAGCCCTTTACACCCAACTGGCAGGAACTAAAACTGTGAGCGACCTCTATTTCACTGCCGATATGATGGAAGCCACCCTTGCAGTCAGCATTTATCCGGTAAATCTTTTTTCGGGATCAAAACAGCATAAGATAGATGTTTATCTTATTGCCGGGATGGGTTTCACCAATTTCAACTCCAATCTTTACCAATTAAGCAGCGATATCAAAGTGGCTTCGAGTGGTAACGGCAACGGAACGGGTATTGGAGGCAGAACCTTTGAACCCATTGTTACTGCAGGTTTTGGTATTGATTTTAACCTCAGCCAAAATTGGTCTTTGGTGTTTGAAACAACCAACAAAGCCATATCCAATGACAAAATGGACCTCACCGTTTCGCAATCTGCTTACGATATTTACAATTTCACCAGCATTGGTCTGGCCTTTAAATTTGGATCAGGTGAAGCAAGCAAGAGCAGAATGAAAAATGCCATTGAAAAAGAAATTTTGAAACAAGCTTCTGAAACCGATAAAATTCCCGCAAAGGAAGAACCGGTGCTGGTTTCCAAACCTGTGGAAATAGTAGAAGAAGTGAAAGCGCCGATTGAAATTGTGGTATTAACGCCAGTGTTGTCCGACACTTTGGAGAAAGAAATTGAAACAGTTATTGTACTCGAAGTGGTTCGGGAAATAACAACCGGATATCGTGTTCAAGTGCTGGCTTCTTCCAAAATGATACCGATTGAGCGTGTTGCAAAACTAAAAAACCTTGATCCTTCAACCATTCAAGAAGGTATTTTTAATGGGCTATATATCTATACTATAGGGTTTTATGACAGTTACCAAGAAGCAGCAAAGGTAAACAAAGACCTGAGAGGACGAAGTCAAACGGCAGACGCTTTTGTTGTGTATTTTGAAAACAACCAACGATTGAAATCCCTTCCAGCGAACAGATAGCACATGATTCTAAAAAGATTTGCAGTGCACCAAAAAATGAAGTCGTCCTCAAATCATGTCAAGATAGTGTAAAAATTATACCTTTGCCTTTGCAAAATTCAATGAAGCACGATGAACAAAAGTGATTTCGACTACCAACCCGAAAAAGACGACCTCCCCAGGAGCATTCTCGTGTGGATCATCATTTCGGCATTTGCAGCAGCTTTGTATCTTTCGCAAGTACTTGTTTAAAACACCAAAGCTGCCATTTTCCGCCTCTCAACCTTCATTAAGGTTGGTCATACACCATTTTTCCGGAGTAAGTTTTGTCACCATTGTGGAGGTGATAGAAATATACCCCTTCGGGTAAACGATTACCATCCAATGATTTACCGTCCCATTTTATGCTAAATTCCGATTCAAAAGTGGTGAATGATTGCTCAAAAACCAGTTGTCCGGTAGAGCTATAAATTTTCACCTCCGAATTACCTTTCGAGCCTTCGGGCAAACGTAAAAACAGCTGGGTGGTAAAAGGATTTGGATAAACAATTGCATTTTGATTTTCGGTTTCATCCAAAGCACTGAGCAGTTGTTCGTTCACCATCATCACCACATCGGCCTCGCCAATGGTTGAAACCACATGAATAATTCCTTCAACAAAAGCATTGGGCTGGTAGGAGTGGCTCACCAAAATATATATTACAACCTCAACCACCAATGAATCGCCGGGTGCCAATGTTATAGGGAGCGATGGCAGTTCGATGAATTGCATAAATTCAAAGTTAGAAGTTACTTCGTTGATGTCGAAACTTGCCGGAGTGAGATTATAAATCGTAAAGGAGTTGTGGGCCTCGTTAATAAAATACATGGTGTCGGGCTGGATTACCAATTGGTTAAAGGGTTGCGAACCTGTGACGAAAACATGTGGATCGAGCGCCCCCATATAGGGAT